>CAIMZP010000091.1 GCA_903846025.1 uncultured beta proteobacterium
CCTTTGGATGAGGAATTAGTAGATGAGGTCATGGCAGATTTAGAAGATTAGTAAAAATAGAGCTTGATCAGTAGAATCATTGAATTCTAGAGGATCTACCCAAGATGACTGAAATTTTTACCCCTTTTCTCACTGCATTTATTCTGGCTTATGCCCTGCGCCCAGTTTGCCTGTGGCTTGAGAGGCATCGCCTACCCCGCGCAGTTGCCGCTGGAATTGCAATGATTATTGGCTTGGGAATCATTTTGTGCATCCTAAGTCTCTTTGTTAGCCTCCTCAAAACGGAGATTCCCCTCATTAAAACCCAGCTTCCAACCTGGATTGAGAACACTCAGGCATGGCTTGGCCCTAAATTGAGTGAATTTCACATCGATTTGGATTGGGGGGCCCTAAAGACAGGCGCAACCCAAAAAATTACAACGCATCTGACTGATAACGCCGATAGCCTCCTAAGTTCTACTTTGGATACCATATTGATGTCAGGAAGCTCAGTCGTTGCAGGCTTTGTAAATGCAGTTCTTATTTTGTTTGTTATGTTTTATTTACTGCTTGATTGGGATCATTTTTTCCAATTAGTTACAAAAATAGTCCCCTTACGCGCTCAAGACACCGTTCATCGCCTAACAATGCATACCGATGGCCTGCTTTCTCAGTACCTCCGAGGAATGTTCATTGTGATCTCGATTATGTCGGTCTTTTATAGCGTTGGGCTTAGTCTTGTTGGAATCAAAGGGGCGGTAGCTTTAGGTGTATTTACTGCAATCATGATCATCATTCCTTATATTGGCATTGCTTTGGGATTTACGCTGGCATTTCTGGCTGTAATTCTGCAGTTTGGTCCTGGAACCCAGCTGGTAGGAGTCCTAATCGTTTATGGGCTAGGGCAATTTCTCGAAGGTTTTTTCTTGACACCACGCCTGGTGGGAGAGCGGATTGGCTTGCACCCAGTTGCCGTACTCTTCGCATTGCTATTTTTTGGTAAATTATTCGGCTTCTTCGGGGTGCTTCTCGCCTTACCAATTAGCGCAGTTAGTCTAGTACTAATGCAATACTCATGGTCACGATATACCCAAAGCCCTTGGTATCAAAAATAATTTTTAGCATTAATGAATAACACTTCGCTTCCCCGACAATTTGCTCTCGACATTGGTCATGCGCCTAAAGCAAGCTTAGAAAATTTTTTACCCGGCGAAGATCTTGCCCTGCATTCAGCTTTACAAGGCCTAGCGAAAGACTGGGAATTAAAAGTAAGTTACAACGCAGAAGAAAATCCCTTAAATCAACGCTGGATTTATTGGTGGGGGCCAGAGGGTTCTGGGCGAAGTCATCTGCTCAATGCCATGGGTAATGCCGCAGAAGAATTGGGTCTTGAACACTTTGCACTCAACCCGCATGAGCCCATTTCCTGGGTTCGCCTTGAAGAAAAAATTTCGGTGCTTGGTGCTAGTAGTACGCCCTCGGTAATTACCGTAGATGATGTTGACCGCTTAGACGAGCGATTGGTATCCTCCCTATTTAGAGTGCTTAATGAGATTCAGGCAAGTAAAGCTATTCATATTTTTATGACTGGTAAGGCAGCTCCAAGCTCTTTGCAATTGAGAGAAGACCTCCGAACCCGCCTGGGTTGGGGCTTGGTCTATCAAACCCATCTTTTGGGGGATGATGAGAAAATAGAGGCTTTACAGCAAGCAGCTCAGGCGCGTGGCTTGGTTTTATCTCCGGATGTATTGCCCTGGTTACTCAACCGATTTTATAGAGATATGCCTAATTTAATGGCTTTAATCGACGCTTTAGACGCTTATTCGCTCGAAACGAAACGGGCTGTGACCTTGCCACTTGTCCGAGAACTCTTGCAACCCAAATAAAATATTTAATGACTCATTTAGCACTTTTCGACTTAGATCACACCCTCCTGCCCTGCGATAGCGACTATGAGTGGGGGCAATTTTTAGCCCGCATTGGAGTGGTAGACAGTAAATTCTATGCTGCACAGAACGAGCGTTTTTATCAGGACTACAAAGATGGCAAGCTCAATATTAATGAATTTTTACGCTTTGCTTTAAAGCCTCTTTCTGAGCATTCTCGTGCACAGCTGAAAGAATGGCATGAGGCTTTTATGAAAGAGGTGATTACCGGGCAATTACGCCAGCAGGCGATCGATTTGGTCAAGCGCCATCAAGATGCGGGCGATCTGTGTTGTGTCGTAACCGCCACCAATAGCTTTGTTACCCGACCTATTGTGGAAAGTTTTGGTATTGAGCACCTACTAGCAACAGAACTAGCCACAAGCGGGGATGATCCTTTGGCCGACTTCACTGGTGAGGTAAAAGGTATACCCAATTTTCGCGAAGGAAAAATACAGAGGGTCCATGATTGGCTTGGCACCCAAAATTTAATACTAGGCGAATTACCTCGCAGCTACTTCTACTCCGACTCCATGAATGACTTACCGCTTTTAAAAAAAGTGACTAATCCCATTGCCACCAATCCAGACATACGACTGCGCAATGAAGCCGCAAAACGTAACTGGCCCATACTTGAACTGTTTGCATGATCACTAAATTTATCAAACGTATTTTGCGGCGCGATCCCATGGACCGCCATGTCCAAACCAGTCATTCTGGTGCACCCAAACGCATCTCTAAAAAAGCACATCGGATTGATCCACATCTTCTTTCCAAGAATGCCGTTAAGGTTACCGATACCTTGCAGCAGGCAGGCTACGAAGCATTTATAGTTGGGGGCGCTGTCCGTGATTTAGCTTTAGGAATTAGCCCTAAAGATTTTGATGTGGCCACTAATGCAACTCCTGAGCAAGTACAAAAACTCTTTCGCAAAGCGCGTCTCATTGGCCGTCGTTTTCAAATTGTTCACGTAACATTTTTTGGTAAAGGCGCTCCTGAAATTATTGAGGTCTCCACCTTTAGAGCTTTACTAGAGAACGCTGGTGAGCATGTAGCTGAAAATGGACGCATTCTTAGAGATAATGTTTGGGGTAGCCAACACGAAGATGCGGCACGTCGAGATTTTAGTATTAATGCAATGTATTACGACCCATCCTCAGAAACAGTTCTCGACTATCACGGCGGCATGGTAGACATGCAAAAGAAAGTTTTAAGAATGATTGGGGATCCGGCCAAGCGCTATCGTGAAGATCCGATCCGCATGTTGCGGGCGATTCGCTTTGCCGCCAAGACTGGATTTAATCTAGATCTCGCTACGAGCGCCCCCATCGCTAAATTAAGCAAGCTGATTCATGATGTTCCATCGGCGCGCCTCTTTGATGAAATTCTTAAACTGTTGATGTCAGGTTATTCATGGGCAGCCGTTCAAGGTCTGCGTAATGCGGGGCTGCATCATGGCTTACTACCTTTGCTCGATCACATTTTAGATAATGATCCCGATTCTAAAGAGGCCAATGAATTTGTTCGAGTCGCATTAGAAAATACCGATCAACGCATTCGGTCAGGGAAAAGTGTCTCCGCAGGATTCTTGTTTGCAACCTTATTGTGGCCAGACCTCTTAATTAATTGGAAAAGAAATATTGCCAAAGGGATGGCTAATATTGCAGCTTTGCACGATGCCATGGATGAAACTATTGCAACTCAAAGCAGTGGAATGGTAATTCAACGTCGTTTTGAAAGTGATATGCGCGAGATTTGGGCAATGCAACCCCGCTTTGAAAGACGTGTTGGACGCTATCCTTTCCGCCTGATTGAATCTCCGCGCTTTAGAGCAGGTTATGACTTTATGCTACTGCGCTGTACCACTGGCGAGCAGAATTCAGACCTAGGAGAATGGTGGACCAGCTTTATTGCAGCCGATTCTGTTGGGCAAGAAGCTTTAATGGCCTCAGCTAAAAATAATACCGGTAACCCGAATTCACCCACAAAAAAGCGTCGTCGCAGAAAAGTAAAATCCAATGCACCGACAGAAGATACGCCAAACTAAGCAAACATTGTGAATTTTCGGTAAAGTAGTTTTATATTACTTTCTCTCAAGTTTGGAAAGATCATGGCTCGAGCTTTTATTGGATTTGGCGGTAACATTGGCGACACTCGACAGTTCATCACTGATGCGATTGTTTGCCTTGCACTACGCTGTGAATTACAAATACTTACAAAGAGCTGTTTTTATCAAAGCGCCCCTGTGGATGCCCTTGGTGGCGACTACATCAATGCGGTCATTGAAATTGAGACTCAACTAAGCCCCTACGGTCTCCTGTATGTTTGCCAAGCAGTCGAGCAAGAATTTGGTCGTGAGCGCCCCTATGCCAATGCACCTCGCACTTTAGATTTAGATATTCTCTATTTTGAAGGTGTTTATCAAGACGATTTGAAGTTAACTCTCCCCCACCCCCGGATCACTGAACGCTCTTTTGTCCTGCTTCCCCTCTTAGAAATTGCTCCAGATTTCTTTTTACCAAATTTTGGTGAGCTCAAGACTTATTTACCCAAAGTAGCCCACCAGCGAATTGAAAAACTACCCTGCCACAACTGTGCCCTCGGGGAAAAAGGCATTTCCAGCCAATCAACGCATTAATTCATTAAACTCTCCCCATGGGTTATCTGCAAGGCGAAAAGCCAATTTCTATTTCCAAGCTCCTCTCAATGCATGCAGAGGGTGAGAAAATTACGATGCTCACGGCCTATGACTCCACCATGTCTGCATTATTAAACCGCTGCGGGGTTGAAGCTATCCTAATAGGTGACTCCCTAGGGAATGTAATCCAAGGCCATAGCAGTACTACACATGTAACAGTTGAGCATGTGGTGTATCACACTGCCTGTGTGGCGCATGCAAATACCAGGGCCTTTTTGATTGCCGATCTACCGTTTGCAAGCTATGGTGATCCAATTCAAGCATTAGATTCAGCAGCAGAGTTAATGCGCGCTGGAGCGGATATGGTGAAACTTGAGGGTGGTGGCGAATGGCAAGTTGAGGTCATTCGTTACTTGGTAGAGAGAAGCGTGCCTGTATGTGGGCACCTTGGTTTATTGCCCCAATCCGTTCATGTCTTAGGTGGTTATAAGGTACAAGGAAAATCAAAAGATGCCGCTAGCCTCATGCTTGAACAGGCGCTCGCCTGCGAAGAAGCGGGGGCTCAAATTTTAGTATTAGAGGCCATCCCCTCTTCGCTGGGGAAAAATATTACAGAATCTCTATCAATACCAACTATTGGTATTGGCGCAGGCCCGGATTGCTCTGGTCAAGTCTTGGTCTTGCAGGACATGCTGGGGATTAGCCCAGGAAAGCCACCAAAATTTGTTAAAAACTTTATGAATGGTCATACATCTGTTGAGGATGCGGTAAAAGCTTATGTTCGCGAAGTGAAGTCCTGTAAATTCCCAGAACCAGAACATGGCTTTGCTGGTTAAATCCATCTATTCGCCAGCAAAGCCTTTCTACTTAACTAAAAAAACTCTTTACACCTTCAAACCAACCCTTTTGCTGAGGATTGTGTTTGTCGCCACCAGTTTTCAAGCTGTCATCAAACTTTTTGAGCATTTTCTTCTGCTCATCAGTCAGCTTTACAGGAGTCTCCACCATTACATGCACGAAGAGATCCCCAATAATTGCTGAACGCAGACCTTTTATTCCCTTATTTCGCAGTCGGAATGTTTTCCCAGTCTGAGTACCTTCTGGAATAGGAAATTCGACGCGCCCCGACAGAGTAGGCACCTCAATATCACCGCCTATAGTTGCTGCCGCAAAGGAAATAGGCATTTGTACATGCAAATCACTACCATCACGCTCAAAAACTTTGTGTGGTTTTATTCGGACCTCTACGTAAAGGTCGCCGGATGGGCCACCATTGACGCCTGGCTCGCCATTGCCAACAGAGCGCACGCGCATACCGTCATCAATTCCCGCAGGAATTTTAATCTCTAAAGTTTTCTGCTCTTTAAGCTTGCCACTACCGTGACAGGTCTTACATGGCTTGGGAATGTACTCACCAGTACCGCGGCACTTGGGGCAAGTTTGCTGCATGGAAAAGAAACCTTGTTGTACTCGCACTTGGCCATGGCCGGCACAAGTTGAACATCTTTCCGCTTTACTTCCAGGTTCAGCACCCGTGCCATGACATGGCTTACAACTACTCCAGCTGGGCACTCGAATCTGGGTGGTATAACCCTCTGCTGCCTGCTCTAGAGTAATGTCCATGTTGTAACGTAGATCGGCACCTTTGTAGACTTGGGGGCCAGATTGACGTCCGCCACCTTGCCCAAAGATATCCCCAAAGATATCCCCAAAAGCATCGGCAAATCCTCCGCCACCTCCAAAGCCACCCATAGAAGAATCCACACCAGCATGACCATACTGATCATAAGCAGCACGCTTATTAGCATCAGTTAGCGTTTCATATGCCTCTTTCACTTCTTTGAATTGAGCTCCAGCATCCTTACTGTCTGGATTGCGATCAGGGTGATGCTTCATTGCCAGTTTTCGATAAGCTGCCTTTAGCTCTACATCGCTAGCTCCTTTTGCAACACCGAGCACTTCGTAATAATCGCGTTTACTTTTGGGCACAACAATTCCTTTCGACAACCTGAATGACACAAGTCGGCGCGAGGCCGACTTGTTATTGAATTACATCAAAACTACGTTAAATAAATCTCTAATTACTTCTTGTCATTAACTTCTTTAAAATCAGCATCAACGACGTCAGCATCAGGAGCGGCAGCCTGAGCTTCACCAGATGTAGCGCCACCACCTGCTTTAGCTTGCTCAGCAGCCATAGCTTTTTCACCTAGTTTCTGGCTTGCTTTACCTAGCGCCTCAGTCTTAACTTCAATCGCCGCTTTATCGTTACCCTTGATTGCCTCATCAATCTCCTTCAAGGCAGTCTCAATGGCTTCTTTTTCAGATGCCTCTAAACTAGCACCATGCTCTTCCAAAGCTTTCTTAGTTGAATGGGCCAAAGCATCAGCAGTATTGCGTGCACTCACCAACTCCAACGCCTTTTTATCTTCATCAGCATTAGCCTCAGCATCCTTCACCATGCGTACAATTTCTTCTTCAGTCAGACCAGAGTTGGCCTTAATGGTGATCTTATTCTCTTTACCGGTGGTTTTATCCTTTGCGGTCACATGCAAAATACCATTGGCATCAATATCAAAAGTGACTTCAATTTGCGGCATACCTCGTTGTGCTGCAGCTATACCTTCCAAGTTAAATTCACCAAGTAATTTATTCGCAGCAGCTATCTCACGCTCGCCTTGGAAGCACTTAATAGTTACAGCAGGCTGATTGTCTTCCGCTGTGGAATACACTTGCGAATGCTTAGTAGGAATGGTTGTGTTCTTCGGGATCATCTTGGTCATCACGCCACCTAGAGTTTCGATACCCAATGACAATGGAGTGACATCTAAGAGCAACACGTCTTTACGATCGCCTGATAATACGGAGCCCTGAATAGCAGCTCCAACAGCAACAGCCTCATCTGGGTTTACGTCTTTACGTGGCTCTTTACCAAAGATCTCTTTAACTTTGTCCTGCACAGCAGGCATACGAGTTTGACCGCCAACCAAAATGACATCATCGATATCAGCTGCGTTCACACCAGCATCTTTGATAGCCGTTAAACAAGGGCCAGCAGTACGATTGATTAACTCCTCTACCAAGGATTCCAATTTCGCACGTGTTAACTTTAAATTCAAGTGCTTAGGCCCGCTGGCATCAGCCGTAACATATGGCAAGTTAATTTCTGTTTGTTGCGCTGAAGACAATTCAATCTTGGCTTTTTCAGCGGCATCTTTCAATCGCTGCAAAGCCAAAACATCTTTACTCAAATCAACGCCTTGCTCTTTCTTAAACTCGGTAATAATCCAGTCGATGATGCGCTGGTCAAAATCTTCACCGCCCAAAAAGGTATCGCCGTTGGTTGAGAGCACTTCAAACTGCTTCTCACCGTCCACATTAGCAATTTCAATAATGGATACATCAAAGGTGCCACCACCCAAGTCATATACCGCAATTTTGCGATCTACTTTATCTTGTTTATCCAATCCAAATGCCAAAGCAGCGGCAGTTGGTTCGTTGATAATACGCTTCACATCTAAGCCAGCAATACGACCGGCATCTTTAGTAGCTTGGCGCTGGCTATCATTAAAATAAGCGGGAACAGTAATTACCGCCTCGGTTACTTCTTCACCCAGGTAGTCTTCTGCAGTCTTTTTCATTTTGCGCAAAATTTCTGCGGAAACTTGCTGTGGCGCCATCTTCTTATCACGCGCTTCAACCCAAGCGTCACCGTTGTCAGCCTGAATAATTTTGTATGGCATTAAACCAATATCTTTTTGCACTTCAGCATCAGTGAATTTACGCCCCATCAAACGCTTTACAGCGTAAATGGTATTGCGTGGATTAGTTACTGATTGACGTTTTGCAGGCGCGCCAACCAAGACTTCTCCATCTTCCACATAGGCAATGATGGATGGGGTTGTGCGACCACCCTCTGCGTTCTCAACAACCTTAGGCGCATTGTTTTCAACAACTGAAACACACGAATTTGTGGTTCCCAAGTCAATTCCGATAATCTTTCCCATAATGGCTCCAAAAAATTAAGTTATTAGGTAAATTCTTAGCTACTGTAAATAAATCGATACTGGTTAAATGGGGCCAAAAAGGGTGAATTCAAGGGTTAAAAATCGCAAAAAAGGCCGAAATCTGCCTTTTTTGGTCATTTTTGCTCTGTAGGCACTTGAAAACGCCTATTTATTAGGCGCTACTGAGGTGCGCTCACCATGACTAAAGCGGGCCGTAGAATCCGATCAGAAATTGAATACCCTCTTTGAAGCACCGAAACAATCGTGTTTACCTCTTGTTCAGATGGTACAGAGGCAATTGCTTGGTGGTGATGGGGGTCAAATTTATCCCCGACAA
>CAIMZP010000092.1 GCA_903846025.1 uncultured beta proteobacterium
CGCTTATATAGATGGCCAGCTTTATCAAACGGGAGAATTGCATTGGTTTGTTGAGGGGAATCTTTATCGACTCTACATCACCATCCCATATCCTTTTGTTGGCCCATTTATATTTGAATTGCGTATTCCACGCCATCGTGACCACCTATTCCACCAATATGACCGGTCATTCCAAATTGATCGTGACCGCTGATTCCAGAGTCAGCGTGACCGTTTTTGACTGGTTCCGTGGAATCCATACCACTGTTTAGTGTGGCCAAATCCCTGGCATTGGAAGGTAATTTGATGAACCCGATATGGTGGAGCTTTTTAGGCTCCCCATGTCCAGTAAAGCAATTACCATGCGAAAAATTAAAGAAGTCCTACGGCTGCGTTTTGAATGCCAACTCTCGTTTGAGGCAATTGCTAAAGCCTTAGCGTTATCCAAAGGCGTAGTCGTCAAATATTGCCATTTGGCCAGTAGCTCGGGACTGAGCTGGGATAGTGCTAAAGATTGGGACGAGGCTGTCTTGCGAGCGCACCTACTGCCCAATGTTGATATGGCGCGTACGAGCGACTATGCGCTGCCCGATTTTGCACTGGTGCATCTAGAACTTAAAAACAAGTGTATGACCTTGCAACTGCTTTGGCAAGAATACGCTGCCAGTACTGGTGGTAAGGTCTATCGCTACTCAGCATTTTGCGAACATTACCGCACCTTTACCAAAACCCTCAAGCTCTCGATGCGGCAAACCCATCATGCTGGTGAAAAGTGTTTTGTAGATTATGCGGGTCCCACGATGCCCCTCATTGATGTCCTCAGTGGCGAGATCACTCGGGCCCAGATCTTTGTGGCGGTGCTCGGTGCTTCAAACTATACCTTTGCACTCGCAACGGCCACTCAACAAACGGCTGACTGGCTCTTAGGTCATCGTAAGGCCTTTGAGTATTTTGGCGGAGTGACACGGGTGATCGTTCCTGATAATCCGAGAACTCTGATTGCTAACCCGGATCGGTATGAGCCTGGCGTAGGCAGATCGTATAGCGAGTTTGCCGCTCATTACGGCTGCGCCGTAATCCCAGCTCGGCCACGCAAGCCACAAGACAAAGGTAAAGTTGAGGTGGGAGTGCAAATCGTGGAGCGCTGGATCTTAGCCAGATTACGCCATCAGCAGTTCTTTAATTTGGCTGATCTCAATAGGGCCATTGCGGTATTACTAGAAGAACTCAATACCCGTGCCTTTAAGCAATTACCGGGTCATCGCCGCAGCGCCTTTGAAGCGCTTGATCGGCCTGCATTAAGACCGTTGCCCGCAACCATTTTTGAGATGTGCTTTTGGAAAAAAGCGCGGGTCGGCATTGACTACCATGTGGCCTTAGAGCGTCACTATTACAGCGTGCCGTATCTCTACGCAGGCAAGGCAGTCGAACTACGCTATACCACCAGCACTGTAGAAATCTTGCATGAAGGCAAACGCATTGCCGCGCACCCAAGAGTGATGCGGATGGGTTACAGCCATGGCCTGTCTTCTCAGACCACCGTGCCAGAGCATATGCCTAAATCCCATCAAGCGCATCTCGAGTGGACCCCTGGTCGCTTAACAAACTGGGGTTATACGATTGGACGCTCAACAGGAATCCTCGTGGCGCACCTCCTCTCTTCCAAGCCCCATCCGGAGATGGGTTACCGCTCGTGTCTTGGCTTACTCCATTTATCCAAACTGTATGGCAAAGAGCGGCTAGAGGCCGCCTGCGCTTTAGCGGTCAGTAGTCAGGCGATGAGCCAAAAAAGCGTGCGCAATATCCTGGCTACCAAACTCGATTTAGTCCACGGTGCTCAAGTCAAAAAATCTGAACAAAAGGTACCTCTGCATGAGAACGTGCGGGGACCCAGTTATTACCACTGATTTTTAACCCGCAAAGAAACCCAAAGAAGGAAAACAGATGCTCCACCAACACACGATCACTCAGCTTCAAGCCCTCAGGTTAGATGGCATGGTCATTAGCCTGCAAGAGCAATTTACTCAAAGGGCTACAGACGATCTGTCCTTCGAAGAACGTCTTGGCCTCTTGGTCGACCGGGAGATTACCCACCGAGATAATAAAAGGCAGGCACGTTTGGTTAAAAACGCCAAGCTCAAAGTATCCTCAGCCTGCCTAGAAGATGTCGATTACCGCCCCGGTAGAGGTTTAGATAAAAAGCACGTCGCTAGCTTTGCTAGTTGCGACTGGATTAGAGGTGCTCAAAGTATTTTATTAACCGGCCCTACCGGAGTAGGTAAGACTTGGTTCGCTAGCGCTCTTGGTTTGCAAGCGTGTCGAGCCGGGCTATCGGTACTGAATATGCGGATACCGCGCATCTTTGAAGAACTGCGTATTGCCCATGCCGATGGCACATTTACTCGCAAGTTGCAGGCCATTGCCAAGGTGGACTTATTGATTTTGGATGACTGGGGATTACAACCCTTAAACCAAGAAGAGCGCTCCGATCTTCTAGAAATTATGGATGACCGAGTGGGAACTAGGTCCACCATTATCACTAGCCAACTTCCAGTCGAACACTGGCATGAATATTTAAACGACCCCACCTTAGCTGATGCCATCCTTGATCGCATCGTGCATCAGAGCCACAAAATCAAGCTTAAGGGCGAATCACTGCGAAAACAGGAAGTAGAAAACCCAATGGAAATACCCCAAAACCAGAAAGCATCGTGACCGCCAAGCTACAATAACTTAGCCTTCCAATACCAAGGATTTATCGGTCACGGTGAATTTGGAATGAGCGGTCAAAGTTGGCGGAATGCGCAGAGAGGTATTAGTAGAGGATAAAGATTTATGGAAATTATCATCTGATGAGCTGGCTAATTTTCGCTTAAATAAAATTGGATTTGTATTTCAGGATTTTCATTTATTTCCACGCTTAACAACTGCAGAAAATGTAGCTATTCCACTCATATTAAGAAGAGTAAATTGGGTAGACGCATTAAATACTGCTCGCTATTTTTTGGAAGTAGTTGGCTTGGAAAACAAAGCAGATCTTCCCCCTATGAAGTTGAGCGGGGGCGAGCAGCAGCGCGTGGCAATCGCCAGAGCTATTGCTGCACAACCAGACATATTGATCTTTGATGAACCCACGGCATCTTTAGACGGAGATACTGGTAAAAAAATATTAGAATTTATAAAAAAGGATATCCTAAACCCCACTCGCTGCATCATTATCGTAACTCACGATACTCGAATATTTGAGTATGCGGATGCGATGATGAGAATGGAGGATGGAAAAGTGATTAATATAGAAAGATTTCGCGATGAAAAATAGACTTGTTATTGGTCTAGCTATTGCAGGGGTCTTCTTGGCCATTACTACTGCTTATTATTGGGGTCTCAGGCAAAACCCCTTACCACCCGCTTTTACTCCAGCATCAAATCCTTTTGAAAATGGAATCTATGCCGAAGGTATCGTTGAAGCGCTACAAAATAGTGGATCGAATATTAATATCTACCCTGAAGTTCCGGGAACTGTAAATCGGATATTTGTTGAAGAAAATCAAAATGTTGATGCTGGCTCTCCACTGCTTTCAATTAATGACTCGGTTCAAAAATCTACTACTGCACAAGCAAAAGCACAAATTAGTGCCGCTCGGGCCTCTTTAAGAACTTCTGAAGATGCCTATCAAAAGCAAAAGGCTGCGTCAGACATTGATCCAAGGGCCGTTAGTAAAGATGCACTAGATAGCGCAAGAGATGCAGTTGGATTGGCTAAGGCTAATTTAGATGTTAGTCAAAAGCAGTATGAAACAGCGTCTAACCTATTAGCCAAATATCAAATCAATGCCCTGACACCTGGAAAAATTATTTCCATTAACACGGCAGTTGGTAGCTATATCTCGGCACAAGGTGTTTATGACACCTATACCCAGCAAAATCAACCTATTATGGTTATGGGAGCAAGCGGTAGTGCCCTAGCAATTCGGTGTTATGTAGATGAAGTACTTCTACAGCGATTGCCTAGTGAGAGTGAAATGAATGCTTATATGTTTATTCGCGGATCAAATATTAAAGTTCCATTAAAAATGGTTCGATTCCAACCTAATGTTTCCCCAAAAATTGAACTCTCTAACCAGCGAACTGAGAGGGTTGATGTACGTGTTCTTCCGGTGATATTTAGCTTCGAAAAACCCAAGGATGTCACTATTTATCCCGGTCAATTGGTTGATGTTTATATAGGCAAAAGTGCTCTCAAGTAAAAAATATACCGCCTGCATTTGTATTGCTATCGCTTTGCTGAGCGCCTGCGCTGTTGGGCCAGACTTTGTTTCTCCAGAATCACCTGAAAATGCAGCCTATACCCGCGAATCTCTTTTAGGAAAAAGCTTCACAGTAGAGGGTAAATCGCAAACTTTATCTTTAGGATCTATAGCTGATTCACGCTGGTGGGCGATGTTTAACGCCAACTCTGTTAATGATATTGTGGAACTTGCCTTAAAACGGAATCCTTCTTTGCAAGCATCAGAAGCAAGCCTCAAGCAAAGTCAGGATTTATTGCGGGCCGGATACGGCATCTTTTTTCCACAAGTATCCGCAGGCTTGGGCGCTACTCGTGTTTCAGCAGCACCAATGCAACTAGGCTCGTCCGCTTCAGGATCTGTATTTAATCTACTGACTGCAAGCGCTAGCGTGAGTTACGTCCTTGACGTATTTGGGGGTGAAAGGCGGCAAGTGGAAGCCTTAAGAGCTCAAGTAGATTTTCAAAAGTATTCTACTGTTGCGGCCTACCTAATGCTATCAGCCAATGTGGTTAATACTAGCATCGCCCGAGCCGCCTATTTAGAGGAAATTACCGCCACAGAAGAATTAATCACCCTTGAAAAAGAGCAATTAAAGGTCGCGCGAGCTCAGGTTGCTGGAGGGACCGCAGCATATGCAACCGTATTAAGTATCGAAAGCTTGATATCAAGCAATGAGGCCTCTATTGCCCCCCTGCGTCAACGAGTAAGCCAGGCGGAGCATTTATTGGCCGCATTAGAAGGGGTGGATCCCGGCCACGTAAGTCTGCCCCAGATCTCCCTGGAAAATTTAGCGCTTCCATCTAACATTCCAGTTAGTGTTCCATCTGAATTAATAAAAAATCGGCCAGATATTCTTGCCGCTCAAGCACAGATGCATATCGCAAGCGCCAATATTGGTGTTGCAACTGCAAATATGTTTCCAAGCGTCAGCTTAAATGCCAGTTATGGAGTTGCTAGCAATACCTTTTCTAATTTATCAGGACCAAGTCAAGAATTTTGGTCTGCAGGCCCCGGCATTAGTATTCCTATATTTAAAGGGGGTAGCCTTTATTATGCAAGACAAGCTGCGTTAGATGCCTATGAACAAGCTCAATTTAACTATAAGCAAACAGTGTTATCTGCTTTTTCACAAGTGGCTGATTGTTTAACAGCACTAGAACATGATGCACAATCTTTGCAAGGTCAACTCAATGCTAAAACATCCGGAGGAGAGGCTTTAAAGTTACAGCAAATTAGTTACAACGCTGGTTTGATTGATTATTTGAGCGTACTGGTTGCTGATGTGCAATATCACCAGGCTAGCATTGCCTATTTGCAGGCCTTGGCTCAAAGATATCAAGATACAGTTGCCCTTTATGTAGCTATGGGCGGAGGTTGGTCTGCAAGAAAAGACTAAGATGCGGCGACGAAAAAAGTTAACATAATCTAAAATTAGATTTCAAGCTTCACCAATCAAACCTAAGGGAATCAAAATGAGCTTAATTGAAAAATTGCAGTGGCGTTATGCTACAAAAAAAATGGATCCTAGCAGATCAGTTCCCCAGGAAAAGCTTGATCAAATTTTAGAGGCCACCAGATTAACCGCGAGCTCTAGTGGATTGCAGCCCTATGATTTGATAGTAGTGACCAACAAAGCCATTCGTGAAAAAATTCAATCGATTGCCTGGGATCAATCTCAGATTGTTGACTGCTCTCACCTGCTTGTCTTTGCTGCTTGGGATAACTACACGGCTGATCGTATTAATGCAATGTATGACCTAGCAAACGAGATCCGCAATATTAAGAGTGAGGCCGCAGAAACTTATCGTCAGAAGTTACTAGGCACATATCCATTAAGAGATTCGGAGGTCAACTTCACCCATGCCGCTAAGCAGGCCTATATTGGTCTTGGCACTGCATTAATCGCAGCTGCTTACGAAGAGGTGGACTGCACCCCCATGGAAGGATTTGATCCTAAAGCTCTTGATGAAATTCTAAATCTTAAAAAGAAGGGATTGCGAAGTGTAGTCATGCTTCCTTTGGGTTATAGACAGGCCAATGAAGATTGGTTAGTCAATCTCAAAAAGGTAAGGCGCCCTAAAGAGGACTTCGTAATTCAATTGGATTAAGGTGTAAAGATGCTATATGGGCCATCTTGAATGGTAGCCTAACTATTGCCGCCTAATATATGGGAACATCTTGGATCCCAAGAAATAAATCAATTACTTCATTGACTGATTTGTAAGATCCGTATTTAGATTAGGCAAGCCATAAATTAATCAATCAGCTATTTTCTTACTCGAAGAGAATAGCTGATTTAAGTCTAACTGATTGTAGTTACTGTTATTTAAGTAGTGGGCAATTTTTAATTGATTGCGCAATGAGCTCTTGATCTTGAGACATCGAGAGAAATTAATTACAGCACATCCTTCAAATGCACTTTCGGAAGGTGGGGCCACTCTAATTTCCTAACGAGGATCGCTGTTACATAAGATTGAGAAAATTAAGCGTTACAACATTTACCGGCCTTGGTATACGCCTAGCCAGCTCCTTAAAAAAGGTTTCAGCATGACTTATTGATTCTCTTCCCATACCGGCTGCAGTCAAATAAGACCATCAAAGTATATTGAAGCGGCCACTTTTGGTCGTATAAATCAATATATAACCCGTGCACTGTCAAAACTATAGCAATTAAATATTAAATTTGAATAAATGAGCAATATTTTTTAAATGCCTTGCCACTTATTGGGTAATCATCCCCTAGAACCAAAGTAATCAGAAGTAGAATTTTCTCAATTAGAGGAGTTCTACATGAAGCGTTCTAAATTTACCGACAGCCAGATCATGGATGCCCTAAAACGGGTAGATGCTGGCTTAGCCGTTCCAGAGGTCTGCCGTGAACTAGGTATCAGCACTGCCACTTTCTATAAATGGCGTGCCAAATACGGCGGTATGGATACCTCCATGATGGCTCGTATGAAGGAGCTTGAAGCTGAGAACGCCCGCCTTAAGAAGATGTATATCGAAGAGAAGCTCAAGGCGGAGATCGTGACCGAAGCCCTCGCAAAAAAGTGGTGAGGCCGTCTCACAGACGTGAGATGGCCCAGCGGGCAGTCAGAGATAAAGCAATCCCCATTCGCTTGGCTTGTGAAGCCTTTAGGGTTAGCGAGTCTTGCTATCGCTATGAAGCCAAGAACAATGCAGAAAATGAGCTCATTGCCAACTGGCTCATCCACTTAACGGACAACAACCGTAACTGGGGCTTTGGCCTTTGCTATTTATATCTGCGTAACGTAAAGAACTTCACATGGAACCACAAACGGATCTACCGTATTTACAAGGCTTTAGAG
>CAIMZP010000093.1 GCA_903846025.1 uncultured beta proteobacterium
CATGCGGTAATGCAGTTATTAGGGCATCAGCAGTTTTTCTTATTAGGGCATGATCGTGGCGCTAGGGTTTCTCATCGCCTGGCAATGGACTTTCCAGAAAGTGTCCTCCGTTTGATGGTGCTTGATATTTCCCCAACTCTATCAATGTATGAGAACACTTGTATGGAGTTTGCTAAAGGCTATTGGCATTGGTTCTTCTTGATTCAGCCTGAGCCGGTTCCTGAAACCCTGATTGGAGCAAATCCGGAGTATTGGCTTAAAAATCATATGGGTCGTCATGCAGGTACCGATGTTTTCGATCCAGCCTGTTGGGTCGAGTATTTGGCTGGAGTTAGGAATCCAGAAGGTATGCATGCGATGTGCGAGGACTATCGCGCTTCAGCCAGTATTGATTTGAATCATGATAGAGCTGATCGTTTGACTGTAAAAAAACTAAGGATGCCACTTAGGGTATTGTGGGCGGAGCATGGTTTAGTTAATAAATGCTGCGAACCTCTTGATGACTGGAGGAAGGTGGCTGAAGAGGTCTCTGGTAAAACCCTTGCTTGCGGCCACTATATCCCAGAGGAGTTACCAGTTGAGTTGCTAGAAGAGGTAAAAAAGTTCTTTAGATAAGCAATTTTATTTTGCCAGTTTAGGTAACTTTTTGGATTTAACGGTGCATGGCAAAACAATTGCAGAATCTACCTTGAGAATTTGTTGATCTTTTCCTGGGTATTTAACGCGTGATAGAAGATCTCGAATGATGTTGAGATGCGTTAGTTTTTTATCGTTGGCATCGATTACAGTCCAGGGCGCATCTTCACTGCTGGTCTGCTTGAGCATCAAATCACGCGCAATACTATATTTATTCCACATCTTTTGAGCCTTCTGATCAACCGGGCTAACCTTCCATTGTTTGAGTGGATCTGTAGCACGATCTTTGAGGCGTTTTGCCTGCTCTTCTTTATCAATATCTAAATAGTATTTAATGAGTTGAATGCCGGAGCCAACTAGCAAAGATTCAAACTCATTTACGGTAGCCATAAATTGCTTGTATTGAGCGTCAGTACAAAAGCCCATCACTTTTTCAACGCCGGCGCGGTTATACCAGCTACGGTTAAGGATGACCCACTCACCCGCAGTTGGAAGCTCCACCACATATCTTTGGAAATACCATTCACCTTGTTCGCGAAGGGAGGGCTTATTTAACGCCACCACCCTGGTGTCTCTTGGGCTAAGGTGCTCTGTAATGCTCTTAATAGTGCCATCTTTGCCTGCAGTATCGCGACCCTCCAATATCACTAACAGCTGAATTTGTTTTTCAATAACGTAATGCTGGAGCTTGGCCAGCTCAATTTGCAATCCCCGTAACTCTGTCGCGTAATCATTAACCGTACTATTGGATTTAGTTAATTTACTCATTTGACGGAGTTAGGTTGTAAGAAGCGAAATTCTTAAGCGCTTACAGGCGTAGGCACGACTACTTTCTTAGCAACTGCCTTTTTAGCAGGCACTTTCTTAGCAACTACTTTTTTAGCAGTGGCCTGCTTGGCTACTGTTTTTTTAGCGGGTACTTTTTTAGCAGGCACTTTCTTAGCGACTACTTTTTTAGCTGGAGCCTTCTTGGCGGCTGCCTTTTTGACAGGAGGCGTCTTATCCATTTTGTCTAAAGTCTTAGCCAGCTTATCTATCAATTTATCTCTTTCGGCCTCTAACTTATCAAGTTTTTTTATCATTTGTTTAACTAATTTTTTTTTTCTCATGATTTATTCCTTTAAAGTGAGTTCCATTTTTTTGAATCTGTTTTTATATGAGGCTTAGCCTACCC
>CAIMZP010000094.1 GCA_903846025.1 uncultured beta proteobacterium
AAGGAATAAGCTTCCCATCGGACCAAATGAAGCCATCGCGGTCGGACATCGACATTTTTTCTACCTTTTATGACTGATAAATCGGGTTAATCGGGGCGCCAAGCTAGCAGGTATTTAAACCCAAGCTCAGAATACGTCCAAGCCTTTATTGTAGAGCAGGCAGGGTAAGTTCTTTGGGGCTAGTTGACCTAGACGATTTAGAATGTAGCATTCCTCTTAAACTACCTCATAACCTATCCACATGCCGGAATCCTTATTTAAAGTCAAACGCTTAAGTGAACTAGCAGAATTAGGCCTGTTGAAGGGGAGGCGGGTTTTCATTCGAGCTGATTTGAACGTACCCCAGGACGACGTGGGTAATATTACCGAAGACACTCGAATCCGCGCCTCTATGCCTGCAGTACGGATGTGCTTAGACGCTGGCGCTGCTGTGATGGTTACTTCTCATTTGGGTCGTCCTACAGAAGGTCAATTTAAGCCTGAAGATAGTTTGGCGCCTGTGGCCGATCGTATTGCTAGTCTATTAAGTCGTAAAGTGCCGTTGATTAGTAATTGGGTAGATGGCGGGTTTGAAGTGAATCCAGGGGAATTGGTACTTCTAGAGAATTGCCGGCTCAATGTTGGTGAAAAAAAGAACAGCGATGAGCTATCTAAAAAGATTGCAGCTCTTTGTGACATTTATGTCAATGATGCTTTTGGTACAGCGCATCGCGCTGAAGCCACAACCAATGGGGTTGCTAAATTTGCCCCCATTGCTTGTGCCGGCCCCTTAATGGCAGCTGAACTTGATGCCTTAAGTCGTGCGTTAGCAAATCCAAAGCGCCCATTAGTGGCTATTGTGGCTGGATCTAAAGTGTCATCCAAGCTAACCATCTTAAAAGCTTTAGCCGATAAGGTGGATGAACTCATCGTAGGTGGTGGCATTGCCAATACATTTATGTTGGCCAAAGGTTTGCCTATTGGTAAGTCATTGGCTGAACCAGATTTAGTTGATGAGGCTAGGGAGATTATGGCAATCATGGATAAGCGAGGAGCGCATATTCCCATTCCCGAGGATGTCGTGGTTGCTAATGAACTTTCCCCTTTGGCGCGCGCCAATCGAGTATCTGCTGATGAGGTTGCAGAAGACGATATGATTTTAGATATTGGACCTAAGACGGCTGCGCGTTTATCGACAATGCTTGCTCATGCTGGCACGATCGTTTGGAATGGCCCTCTCGGGGTATTTGAGATTGATCAATTCGGCGGCGGCACCAAAATGTTAGCTGCTGCTATTGCGCATTCACCAGCGTTTTCGATTGCTGGTGGTGGCGATACTTTGGCTGCAATTGCTAAGTATGGAATTGAGAATCAAGTCGATTATATTTCAACTGGTGGCGGTGCTTTTCTTGAGTTCTTAGAGGGAAAAACCCTACCAGCCTTTGCTGTGCTTGCCGAAAGAGCGAAAGATTAAATATGTTGAGAGCCACGAAAATTATTGCCACCTTAGGGCCTGCATCTGAAAAGCCTGAAGTTTTGCGCGACATGATTCGAGCTGGTGTAGATGTAGTGCGCATGAATTTCTCTCACGGTACAGTGGCTGATCATAAGGCGCGACATGATCTAGTGCGCAGTATCTCAGCTGAAGTTGGCAAAGAGGTTGGAATCATGGCAGACCTTCAGGGCCCCAAAATTAGAGTGGGCAAGTTTGTCGATAACAAGATTACGCTAAAAGAGGGCGAGCAATTTATTTTGGATGTGGACTGCAAGTTAGGCACCCAAGAGCGTGTTGGCCTTGATTACAAAGAACTGCCATCTGATGTTAAGTCTGGCGATCGTCTTTTATTAAATGATGGTTTGGTCGTACTCACCGTCGCGAGCGTCAAGGGCGGGGAAATATTTACCCGCGTAGAACAAGGTGGACCTTTATCTAATAACAAGGGCATCAATCGTGCTGGTGGTGGCCTAACAGCTCCTGCATTGACTGAAAAAGATATCGCTGACTTAGATGCTGCAATAGCAATGGGTGTCGACTTTTTGGCAATTAGTTTTCCAAAAGATGGTAAAGATATGGCTTACGCACGTAAGCTAGCTGATGCCGCCAGTGCTAGACATGGCGTTGGAAAGGTGAAAACGATTGCGAAGGTGGAGCGCGCGGAAGCTATTGTGCCTGAGGCCTTAGAAAGTATCATCGCCCAAAGCGATGGCATCATGGTTGCCCGTGGAGATTTGGCAATTGAAGTTGGTAATGCTGCGGTACCAGCACTGCAAAAACGCATGATTAAGATGGCGCTTGAGGCAGATAAATTCACCATCACTGCGACACAAATGATGGAGTCCATGATTAATGCTCCAGTTCCCACCCGCGCTGAAGTAAGTGATGTTGCTAATGCGGTATTGGATGGCACGGATGCAGTGATGTTGTCAGCTGAATCTGCTGCTGGAATGTATCCGGTACAAACCATTAAGGCTATGGCGGAAATTTGTGTGGAAGCTGAAAAATCTGATCGTGTGAAATTAGACACTGATTTTTTAGATCAAACTTTTTCTCGGATTGATCAAACGATTGCTTTGGGTGCGCTTTTTACTGCACATCACATTAACGCTAATGCCATTGCGGCATTGACCGATTCTGGATCAACTCCCATTTGGATGAGTCGCCATAATATTCATTTACCTATTTTTGCTTTGACTTCTAAAATTGCTACGCAACGGGCTTTAAGTACTTACAGAAATGTGTTCCCGATTGGGCTTGATTACACTAAGGATCGGGATACTGCTTTGCAAGAGGTTGAGGACTGCTTGAAGAAATTGGGCGCGGTAAGCAAGGGTGATACCGTAGTGTTGACTTCAGGTGAGCCGATGGGTGAGCCTGGCGGGACCAATACCCTCAAAATTATTTATGTAAAGTAACCTAATTGCATCCAGAAATTTTCCATTTAACGATTTATTTAACTACCTAGAATTAAGAGAACATCATGGCTTTAGTATCTTTACGACAACTCTTGGATCATGCCGCTGAAAACGGCTATGGCTTACCTGCATTTAATGTAAATAACTTAGAGCAAGTGACGGCCATCATGGAAGCCGCCGATGAAGCGAACTCACCTGTCATCATGCAGGCATCTGCTGGGGCCCGTAAGTACGCAGGTGAAGCATTCTTGCGCCATTTAATTTCTGCAGCAATTGAGGCTTATCCTCATATCCCAGTGGTAATGCATCAAGATCATGGGCAAAGTCCAGCAGTGTGTATGGCTGCAATAAAAAGCGGCTTTACTAGTGTGATGATGGATGGATCGCTAGAGGCTGATGGTAAATCTGTTGCAAGTTATGAGTACAACGTTGAAGTATCAAGAGAGGTTGTAAAGTTCTCTCACTCGATTGGGGTTACTGTTGAGGCGGAGCTGGGCGTTCTAGGTTCTTTGGAAACGATGCAGGGTGACAAAGAGGATGGCCATGGTGCTGATGGCAAAATGACCCGTGAACAGCTATTGACCGATGTTGAGCAAGCTGCTGACTTTGTTAAGGCGACGCAATGCGATGCCTTGGCAATCGCAATTGGAACTAGCCATGGGGCCTATAAATTCACCAAGAGGCCTACTGGT
The DNA here is from genome assembly GCA_903846025.1 of uncultured beta proteobacterium. Classification (GTDB taxonomy): domain Bacteria; phylum Pseudomonadota; class Gammaproteobacteria; order Burkholderiales; family Burkholderiaceae; genus Polynucleobacter. Next base: position 3,585 of record CAIMZP010000094.1, read on the forward strand.
GATATTTTGGCAATAGAGCGTATCAAAGAAATTCACACTCGGATTCCTAATACGCATTTGGTAATGCATGGGTCATCAAGCGTCCCCCAAGAGTTACTCGCGGAGATTAGGGAGTTTGGTGGGGATATGAAAGAAACCTACGGCGTTCCTGTAGAAGAAATTCAAGAAGGTATTAAGAATGGCGTGCGCAAGATCAATATCGATACTGATATTCGTTTGGCGATGACTGGTGCTATCCGCCGCTACTTATTTGAAAACCCAAGTAAATTTGACCCACGAGATTATCTAAAGCCAGCACGTGAAGCCGCTAAAAAAGTCTGTATTGCCCGCTTCAATGCCTTTGGTTCTGCTGGTCAAGCATCCAAAATTAAACCTATTTCATTGGAAAAAATGGCAGAGCGTTATAAAAGTGGCGAACTTGCCCAGATTGTGAAGTGAGTTAACTATGCCTGCTTTGTATGCTACTTCTATTAAGTCCCTCCCTTTGCTCTCCAAGGGAAAGGTGCGAGATGTTTACGCGCTTGGTAATGACAAACTATTAATGGTCACTACTGATCGCTTATCTGCCTTTGATGTAGTGATGGGCCAGCCTATTCCCGAGAAGGGAATTGTGCTCAATCAAATGGCAAATTTCTGGTTTGATAAGTTGGCGTCAGTCATTCCAAATCATCTCACTGGGATTGATCCTGCTTCCGTAGTTGCCGCTGATGAGGTTGCTCAGGTGCAAGGGCGTGCAGTAGTGGCTAAGCGTCTCAAGCCTATTTTGGTTGAAGCAGTGGTACGCGGTTATTTAGCTGGAAGCGGCTGGAAAGACTATAAAGAAACTGGCAAAGTATGTGGTATTTCTTTGCCCGAGGGTTTGGAGAACGCGCAGAAATTACCAGAGCCAATATTTACCCCTGCCGCTAAGGCAGAGATGGGTGAGCATGACGAAAACATTTCCTTTGAAAAAGTCATCGAGCTAATTGGTAAAAAGTTGGCAAATGAAATTCGCGACGTAAGTATTCGTCTTTATAAAGAAGCCTCTGAATTTGCTGCTACCCGCGGAATTATCATTGCCGATACCAAGTTTGAATTTGGCCTTGATGATGCTGGACAGCTTGTTCTGATGGATGAAATTCTGACTGCCGATTCTTCCCGTTTTTGGCCAGCTGAAACTTATTATGTGGGCGCAAACCCACCGTCTTATGACAAGCAATTTGTGCGCGATTGGTTGGAAACGGCTATGGTTGACGGTAAGCTATGGTCTAAGACTGCCCCAGCACCTGCTTTGCCCGAAGATGTGATTAATAAAACAGCCCAAAAGTATCGCGAAGCTTTGGTTCGCCTCACTCAAGTACAAAAGGCTTAATTAGTTAAGACCCTGAAAAGGCTGGGATAATACGGTCTTATTAAGAAATTCAGGGTTTTTGGAGAGGTTAATGAGCAAAAAGCCAATAGTAGGAATAGTCATGGGTTCCAATTCAGATTGGGACACAATGCAGCATGCTGCCCAAATGTTAGAACAGTTTGACATTGCTCATGAAGCCAAAGTGCTTTCCGCACACCGCATGCCTGATGATATGTTTCGGTACGCAGAAGATGCGCGAAGCAAGGGCCTGCAAGCCATTATTGCTGGGGCTGGCGGTGCAGCCCATTTGCCCGGTATGCTAGCTTCTAAAACGATTGTTCCTGTTTATGGTGTTCCAGTTGCCAGTAAGTATTTGCGGGGTGAGGATTCTTTATACTCAATCGTACAGATGCCCAAAGGTATACCTGTAGCCACTTTTGCTATTGGTGAGGCAGGTGCTGCGAATGCCGCCCTGCATGTGATTGCGGGTTTAGCTTTGCATGATGAGAGTTTGGCCAAAAAATTAGAAGAGTTCCGTGCCAAGCAATCTGATGCCGCACGCTCCATGAACTTACCAGGATATTAATTGATAGTAGATCGTTTAGAACCCATTTTGCCGGGTTCGTATTTAGGAATATTGGGTGGCGGTCAATTGGGTCGGATGTTTACGCAGGCAGCCCAAGCAATGGGGTACAAAGTCTGCGTTCTAGATCCTGACCCTGATAGCCCCGCTGGATCTATAGCTGAAAAATTTATCCAAGCAGATTACACCGATTCCACCGCACTAAAAGAAATGACTTCGCTTTGCGCTTCCGTAAGTACGGAATTTGAAAATGTACCTGCCCAAGCCTTGGATGAGCTTGAGTCTTTGGGTGTATTTGTTGCTCCTCGGAGCAGTTGTGTTTCATTGGCTCAAAATCGAGTTGCAGAGAAGAATTTTCTAGCAACCTGGAAAATGGAAACAAATATAGGGCCAGCCCCTCATTTTGTGATTGAACGCGATACGGATATTGAGCATGTGCCAGCTGAACTGTTACCTGGAATCCTTAAGACTGCACGCATGGGTTATGACGGCAAGGGGCAAGTGACTGTTTATGAAGTTGCTGATTTATCTATTGCATGGAATGAACTTGGTAGAGTTCCCTGCGTACTGGAAAAGCGTATGGATTTGGATTTTGAGGTATCTGCTTTGGTTGTGCGTGGATATGACGATGCAGTAGTAGCGTACCCAGTTTCTCAAAACATCCATCGCAACGGAATTTTGCATACTTCAACTGTGCCAGCGCCATCTCTTAAACCGCAACAAGAAAAGAAAATAGTCGAGGCTGCTAAAGCACTCATTCGTAAAATCGACTATGTCGGTGTCTTGTGCGTTGAGTTTTTTGTATTGAAGAATGGCGATATCATTGCAAATGAAATTGCCCCGCGGCCACATAATTCTGGTCATTTCACTATGGATGCTTGTGTGAGCAGTCAGTTTGAGCAGCAGGTTAGGGCTATGGCTCGTTTGCCTTTAGGCGATACCCGTTTGCTAGCACCAGTTTCTATGCTCAATCTATTGGGTGACCTTTGGTTTGAGGGGGATGATGATCTAGCAAGGGAGCCCGCCTGGAATCAGGTGCTTGCACACCCTGGAGCGAAATTACATCTTTATGGAAAATCTGCGCCACGTACGGGGCGCAAAATGGGTCATATTAATTGCCTAGGCGAGTCCCTCAATCAAGCGCGTCAAAACTGCGCTGCAGTAGCAGTTGAATTAGGCATCGAACCCTAGTCAATGTCTACTTATAGCTCCACAGTGATTGATGAGGCAGTACAAACTTTGCGTGATGGTGGTTTGGTAGCATTTCCAACGGAAACAGTTTACGGTTTAGGTGCTGATGCTAAGAACCCAGAAGCCATTAAAAAGATTTTTACCGCTAAAGGTCGCCCATCCTCACACCCCGTTATCGTTCATCTGGCGGCCCCAGAAAAATACGATGTTGCAGAAATTGATTGGGCTACCTTAGTTAGTCCCTGGGTAAGGGATTTATCGGAAGATGCTTTAAAGCTCATCAATGCATTTTGGCCGGGTCCTTTAACTTTGGTCTTTAAAAAAGATAAAGGCGTCTTAAATGAATTGACTGGTGGCCAGGATACTGTGGCTATTCGAGCGCCAGCACATCCAGTTGCCCAAGAATTATTGCGTAAATTTAAAAGTGGAATAGCAGCGCCATCCGCCAATCGCTTTGGAAAAGTGTCTCCCACAAGCGCTGCAGATGTTCGCAGTGAGTTTGAGGGGATGCTAGATTTAATGGTTTTAGATGGTGGCGACTGTGAGGTTGGCATTGAATCAACCATTATTGATTTATCTTCTGGTGATCACGCTGTACTTTTGAGGCCCGGCATAATTACTCCTAGTGATATTTTTTCCAAGACGGGTATTCGAGTTTTTCAACTTGGTGAAATTAACCAAGATAAAGGCGATTCCGTTTTACCAAGAGTGTCTGGAAGCATGCGTGCTCATTACGCACCAACTACTCCTTTGCGGATGTATTCACCAGGACGCATCTTGGATGCGCTCAGCGAATTTCCAGATATAAAGTCCCGTGTTGCGGTAGCCGTTTGGGATTCAGATTCTTCATTAAGTCACGATGGCCATCCTTTGGTCCATTTTGAGGAGGTACTTATTCCAAGTGAATGTCATGCATTCGCCAGTCGCCTGTATCGCTCATTGCGGGATTTAGACCAACAGGGATGGGATTTAATTTTATTTCCCGAGCCACCACCCGGCGAGGAGTGGGATGGTGTCCGAGATCGACTTCAACGCGCCTGCTTTGGTTCTGGGCCATCTTCTATTAACCACTCTAGTAATTGATCGTGGGCTTCTAGCCCTCTCCAAGCATTGGGGTGGTTTATGAAGGATGTAACGGCATACATTTTCCCCGACTTACTAATAACATATCCAGAGATGGCTCTGACATCAGCTAGTGAGCCTGTTTTAATTCTGACTTCTGGTTTTTTCTTGAGGTGAAGAAATTTTCTCAGCTGAGTCATTAGGCGATTTTTCATCGTGCCATCAGTGCCGGCGATCGGTAAGCTGTTGTAAAAATTTTCTGCTGCAGGAAGATTGCGTCCGAGTAATAAGAGCGCATTCATTTGTTGAGCTGAGATGGTTTCATTGCGCGACAGGCCAGAGCCATTTTCAATAACTAGATCTGAAAATTCTAACCCCATCTGCTTTAGCCAGCTTTGAATTACCAATTGACCATTTTCGGTAGTGGCGGGCTTTCCCATTTTTTCTAGTGCTAACGTCAGAAGCAATTGACGGGCCATCACATTATTAGAGTACTTATTGATATCCTGAACATCATCTCCGAGAGTGATGCCCTCAAATTGAAGTAGTGGTCGAGCTGTCACAGGAACGCTACCATTTTTACCTGTCGGAGGGTGCACCCAAGTACCACCAGATAGCTCCCATGCTGCCGTAAATCCTTGGGTTAAAAAGGTATTTGCATCTAAAGCAACGATGTTGTAGTTGACGCCTTTACAGGTATTTGGAAAGACCCCAGAAAACTCAGCATTGAGTAGTTGGTCGGTATTGGTACTGGCGGATCCAGCATCTAGATTAAAGCGAACACCACTTTTCCAGTTATCGCACGGCTTGTCAATCAACTGCATTTGATTAACTACTTTGAGCTGGGAGAGTGCTGGGGTATAGCTGATATCGATGAAGTCGGCTGTACTGGATTTGCCTAGTTGAAAGGAGAGCGTTCTAAACGCATAGAGGAGGGGATCTGGGGGAACGTTATATGCCCGCATGGATTCACCGTCAATAGTGTTGTGCTCCATTGCATTAGGTTCATAAGCACTGCGATCAAAGATTAAATTGCCGTCTATTTTCTGAATGCCTAAATTTTTCAAAGCCTTCATCATTTTTGCCAACTCTTCAGGTACAAGCTTGGGGTCACCAGTTCCCTGAAGGTAAATAGTTCCTTTAAGCACTCCCTGTCGAATGACGCCATCAGTAAAGAGGTTTGTACGCCACCGATATTGTGGCCCCAATATATCTAAGCTGGTTAAGGTCGTTAAAATTTTCATGGTGGATGCGGGATTCATAGGAGCACTCGCACGCCAATCTAATTCTGTTTTCCCAGTACTTTTTCCAGAGGATGCTGGCTCAATCTCCACTACTGAAATACTCATCGATTCTGCTGGGATTTGGTTTTTCTCAAGACTTAATTCCACCGCTTTTGGAATGTATTGCATTGCAGTAGCCTGAGAGGGGAAATCCGCTGCCTTTGCAGAGGGGTCAAGCAGAAAGCAACACAGGATAATGGGTAGGTAGATATTGGTATGCATGCTCTTAGGATAAACCGAGGAAATATGATGGCATTCTCATATAACTTGAATAGTGTTGTAGTTGGTAATTGAAGTTGAGATTTTTGAGCCTGCTGTCTGATACTTATGACTGCTTTTTCAAGTTTTGGTAAAAATTTTTGTCGTCAGCAACTTAGGTCGAGACCCACTATTTCAAATAAATCAATGGCTTATAAAATATCTCGCAAATGGTATTTTTACCAAATCTGAAACTCAACTTGAGATTCTTCCGGTTTTCTGCGATCTAAGTTGAGATTTTTCGTTAAAACTCATGTAAACTTGTACAGCATATAAGACAAGTATTGGAGCTAGTAATGAGAGTGATTAATTTTTCTGACGCAAGAAACCAGCTTAAACAGGTAATAGATCAGGTGGTAGCTGATTGCGATGTAGCCATTATTTCCAGGAGAGATGCTGAAGATGCAGTTGTTATGTCTTTAGATACCTATAACAGCATGATGGAAACATTCCACCTTTTAAAATCCCCGGCAAATGTAAAGCATTTAGAAAAATCATTAGAACAGTATCGCAAAGGACAAACCAAATCTAAGGCCCTAGTAGATGCGCAGTAAGTTGGTTTGGACAAATGCAGCGTGGTCAGATTACCTATATTGGCAAACTCAAGACAAGAGGACGCTAAAACGAATAAATTTGCTCATTAAAGATGCTATGCGCGACCCTGAGGCCGGTATTGGAAAGCCTGAGGCTCTAAAAGAAAATTTGTCGGGCTTGTGGTCTCGGCGTATTGATGATGTCAATCGATTGGTTTACACAATTGAAAAAGACCAATTGATTATTATTGCTTGCCGCTATCACTATTAAGAGCCTTAAGGCTCTTAGCGGTTGAATCTCAAGTTGCGTTGCGGACGACAGACGAAAGTTCCAAGATGGTGTCGTCGGTAATTGAAGTCGAGACCGACTATTTGAATTAAATCAATGGCTTAAAAAGAATCTCGCAAAGGGTGTAGCAGCTAAATCCGCAGCTTAACTTGAGATTCTTCCGGTTTTCTGCAATCTAAGTCGAGATTTTTTGAGCCTACTGACCACATTTATAGCTACTTTTTAAAGTCTCGATAAAAGTTTTCATGGGGGCCTACCGCCTCCAATGTTATTAATTCAACTATGTCATTTACAGAGTAACCCATCAAAAAAAGCTGGTTTTGGCTATGGAACTTGTAAACGTAGAGATCAGCTAAATCGCCTCTTTTCTTTTCACCAAGAGTTGGATCCTCAGCTATCTGCAATACTGCCTCATCCACATCAACCACAATATTGTCGTGAAGCTTTTTATAAGAGCGACTAAAACGCCGTGTTTGTAGAACGCTAAACGCCATTAATTC
>CAIMZP010000095.1 GCA_903846025.1 uncultured beta proteobacterium
TCACGCAAAGCCATGGTCATTTACCGAAGGTCCTTTTAAGAAAAAATCCCTGCCCTCATTAGAAACTCCGAACTGGACCCTTCTACTTCAAGGCATGGAAGCGAGACACCCTGCTGCAGCCAAAATACTATCTTGGTTTCGCTTCATCCCCGATGCCCGACTAGATGATTTAATGGTCAGTATTGCGGGACCCGGTGGCGGCGTTGGCCCTCATTTTGATTCCTATGATGTTTTTTTAATTCAAATGTCAGGCCGCAGACGGTGGCGCATCTCCGAACAAAAAGACTTGAGCTTAAATCCCAAGCTTCCACTTAAAATTTTGCAGAACTTTCAATATGAGCAGGAATGGGATTTGGAGCCTGGAGATATGCTCTATCTCCCTCCTCACGTCGCTCACGATGGAATTGCCTTAGATCCCGGCTGTCAAACCTGGTCAGTAGGCTTTCGCTCACCAAGCTATAAAGAATTGCTTCAAGAGGGCTTATGGCGCCTTGCTGAATCCCTCGAGGACCTACCAGAGCTATCAAATCGCTTTGCTGATCCAGGGCAACCAGCTACCCACGAAGCCGAACAACTTCCAGCAGAACTTATTAAACAAGTCAGGGAAAAGTTAAAGAGCCTCAAGCTAGACAAGGTTGATACATTTTTACCAGGGATTGCAGCTTATTTAAGTGAACCCAAGGTACAGGCGATATTCCATGGGCCAGAAAATTGCCTCTCACCGGCACAATTTGCCCAGAAAATGAGCGTTAGTACCTTAAAACCTCACCCCCAAACAAGGCTTCTTACTCTTGAGGGTGCCGTATTTTGCAACGGGGACAATGTGACCGCGGAACAACCAGACCCTATACAACAGGCCTGGAGAACCCTTTCAGCCAAGAAGCTACTAGGTCCCACTCAAATCAGTCAACCCAATCAGGAAAGTAGTCTTTACGAAGCTTATTGCGCAGCTTGGCTTATTTTTTGATTTCTAGGTTTAGACGTGGCTATAATAAATACTGGAAAGCACGTAGGGAATTTCCCTTAGTACTTTTCAAACAACAATTACCGGTTATTGATGTTAATTTTTTTAAGAGGAATTTACAAATGAAGTCACTCGTACTCGTAGCAATGTTTGCAATCGCTTTGTCCGCTTGCGGCAAAAAAGAAGAAGCTAAACCTGTTGATGCTGCTCCTGCTGCTGCTCCTGCTGATGCTGCTCCTGCTGCTGCACCTGCTGCACCTGCTGCTGACGTTAAGAAGTAATCTTCTTCTTGAAGAAAAAAAGCCGCTGAAAAGCGGCTTTTTTATTGCCTACACTTTGATGACTTAGCGACTTAACTGCTCAGTCAGTAATGTTAATAGCTGTAAACCAGCAGCGGTATTTTCTGGTGCACCATCAGCATTTTGCACATAAACACTTGATGAATTATCACCAGTAGATTTAACCACTACGCGGTATTTTTTCGCTTTCATACTGGAATCATCTTTACTGCTAAATAGATTCGTGAAGAAGCCTTTGGTATCACCAAGATCTTTAGGATTTACGTAACGTACGAAATAAATTCCATTAGCCCGGTCACGATCCTCAACACTGAAATTAGATCGATCCAGAGCTAGACCGGTATCACGCCAAGCGCGATCAAATCCAGAAACCATCTCAATATGAGCGGTGTTAACACCTTCCTGCACTAATCTCGCTTTAAGAATTTTTTCTCCTAGCGGGGCCGAGACTAGCGCTTTAGCTTGCGCTTGAGTCATGCCTAAACGCTCCATTAAGCGAGCTAAGAAGGCAGCTTCTAACTCAGGATCATTAGGGCGGGGCGTCCAGATAGTGTACAAACAGGAGCCAGTCGTATCAGTAACGCACTTTTCAATCGCCCCTTTTTGCGTAATGTAAATCTCTGTTTCATCAGGCTTAATGACTTCTAGTCGTGTTTTATATTTATCACGCTCTCCTGTATCGTAAATGGAATCGAGCGCGCTACCAATAGTCGAACGAATCCAATCTTGCGCGATTTTTGCGCGATTTTCCGCCCAATCAGTTTCCATTATTCCAGTTGATGGAGAGTCTACTGTCAACAAGAAGCCATTCTCCTGCCAAAAATCTTTAACCTGCGGATAGAGTTCTGGTGCAGGTTTATCAACTACTAACCAACGGCGCTCGCCGTCACGCGCAATACGCATACCGGGAATACCAGTCATGACATTGGTTTTAATCTGTGCTGTTTTTTTGACGGCTGAGCTGTACTCAGACATCGTTGCAGTCCCGTCTTGGACAATATAGCGGCGATCTGCTTGAGCCGTAATTAGATCCGGTGGATAGGACAGATTGGGTCCGCGCACTGCGCCCGAGCTCTTATAGTCGACAGTGTCACTACTAGTCACTGATTTGCAGGCAACTAAGCCCGCTGTTACCAAAGTCAAAACGCAAAGCGTAGTGACATAGTGGCGAAGAAGTTGGATTGAACGCATCATAGTAAACCGGCCTGTTTCATAGCAATCTTCAAAGGTTCGCGCAAGGCAACACTCAAAGGGGTTAAAGGTAAACGAATGCCTGCAGTGATTTTGCCCATTTCGTGCAAAGCCCACTTCACCGGAATTGGATTAGCCTCAGTAAACATGGCCTTATGAACGGCCAGTAATTGGTATTGGATTGCTCTAGTCGTGACAATATCATCAGACATTGCTGCCACACAAAGTTCATGCATTAAACGAGGAGCTATATTGGCTGTTACAGAAATATTGCCCTTGCCACCCATCAACATCAATAAAGCGGCACTTAAGTCATCACCTGAAAATACAGAGAAATCCTCATGTCCAGCACGCTTTAAATCAGCGATTAATAATGTTCCGCGCTCAAGGCTACCAGTAGCATCCTTAATACCAATGATGCCCGGAACATCGGCGAGCCGAACAACTGTATCTCCCGCCAAATCCGCAACAGTTCGCCCAGGAACGTTGTACAAAATCACCGGCAAATCTACTGATTCGGCAATCTTTTTAAAGTGGGCATACATACCTTCTTGGGTAGGCTTGTTGTAATAAGGGACTACTTGCAAGCTAGCATCAGCACCCACTTTTTTAGCA
>CAIMZP010000096.1 GCA_903846025.1 uncultured beta proteobacterium
ATCGATTGGCAGTTGCAGGCCTTGATCGTGATGCGCCCATGGTTGTTGCCAGTAGTCATGGTTGCGCAAGCCACTAAACCAAAATTCGCCTAATTTAAGCAAAGAAAAAGCTCATGAGTAAAACCCATTTTGGTTATCAAAGCGTCGATGAGGCGGAGAAGGCTGGGAAGGTTGCGGAAGTATTTCATTCGGTAGCCAGCAAATATGATGTTATGAATGACTTCATGTCATTTGGTTTGCATCGACTTTGGAAAAAAGTCACGATTGCTCGTGCGCAAGTGCGTCCCGGCCAAAAAGTCTTAGATATTGCCGGTGGTACTGGAGATTTGGCTGCTGCGTTTTCTCGATCGGCTGGCTGGGGCAAGAACCCTGACGCACAAGTTTGGTTAAGTGATATTAATGCATCCATGTTGGGGGTGGGCCGCGATCGACTTTTAGATCAGGGTTTGGCTTTACCTTGCGTTCAGTTTGATGCAGAAAAAATTCCCTTCCCCGCTAACCATTTTGATGTGGTGACGGTGGCATTTGGTTTGCGCAATATGACCCATAAAGAGGTTGCCCTTAGTGAGATGCTTCGTGTAACTAAGCCAGGTGGTCGAGTGCTGGTTTTAGAGTTTTCTAAGCCAGATGCTTTTTTACAGCCTATTTACGACATCTATTCATTTAAGGTGCTGCCTTGGTTGGGTGAGAAAATTGCTCAAGATGCTGAAAGTTATCGTTATTTAGCTGAATCCATCCGCATGCATCCCGATGCACAAACCCTTAAAAATATTATGTTGGGAGTTGGCTTTGATGAGGTGGATACGCATAGAATGACCGGAGGCATCGTTGCCCTCCATATCGGCATTAAATATTGATATTACGCAGGCTTTTCTAGCGCGGAAGTTTAGAAGTTATATAGAGGATAAAATTATGAATAAGCATTTTTACAAAGCGGTGTTCTTGAGTCTGTGTTTGTTATTTGCTCTAGTAGGGCAAGTAGATGCTGCACGTTTAGGCGGCGGCAGAAGCTTCGGTCAAGCACCTAGCGCGCCAATGCAAAGACAAGCTGTTCCAGCTCAAAGGCCAGTACAACAAGCGCAACCTAGCGCCCCAGCACAATCCCCGCCAGTTCCTGCGCCAAGTCGCTTCGGTGGCATGGGTGGAATCTTCGGTGGCTTAGCAGCCGGTCTTGGAATTGGTTATCTTTTATCTCACTTTGGCATGGGTGAGGGCGCATCATCCTTGATCACAGGTTTATTAATTGCAGCTTTGGCAGGCTTTGCCATCATGTTTGCCATCAGAAAATTATTGCCCGCTTTATCGGGCAATAGTCAGAGTCTGAATACTCCTACACAAGGGATACAACGAAGTGCAATTGAGTCATCTCTAGGACAGGGCCCTGCATTTACTCCCGTAGCCAATGCCTTTGGTAGTTCAGGTGTGGCGCCAGAACCTTTCAAATCAACACTGCCGCCGGGCTTTGATGAACATGCATTCTTAGAGAATGCTAAGCAGTATTTCGTATCGATTCAAAAAGCGTGGGATCAAGGTGATTTGGCTGCTTTACGAGAATTTACGACCCCAGAAATGTTTGCCACAATACAGCAGGACTTAGCTGGTCGTACAAATGGTGCTAATCAAACGGATGTTGTCGCAATTAACGCCCAGCTAATTGGCATTGAAACGACTGGCAGCCTCTATTACTCTAGCGTCCAGTTTTCAGGGATGATTTCTGAACAGACTGGCTCCCCAGCCAGCCCCTTCTCAGAAATTTGGAATTTGAGCAAGCCTGTTGAGGGGCCCGGGGGTTGGGTACTAGCGGGCATCCAGCAGTTAGTTTAAGCTTGAGGTACTTTCCAATGGAAACCCGCACTTGTGCGGGTTTTTTACACTAATGAGCACCGTTTCCATTTCTACCCACACCATCGCTGCTGGCATTGCCTGTAGAGGTATTAATCATGTTCTCTCGAGCGAGCCTTGGGCAATGGGCGAACTCACCCGACATGCAAGCAAGACTATTTTGCTCAGGTTGCCAGTTGGTGATCTTGGTTTTGAATTGACCTCCGATGGCCTCTTAAAAGAAGCTTTAGAGCTTCAGAGCCCAACTTTAATTTTGGAGATTTCTGCAAAAGCCTTAAGTGATCTTGCTGGGAGTTCGACTAATTTGCGCGAACAAGCATTTAAAGCGGTCAAAATAACTGGCGATGCAGATTTAGCACAATTATTGGGGCGTCTTGCCGGTCAAGTCCGCTGGGAATATGAGGAAGATTTATCCCGCCTACTAGGGGATGCACCTGCTCATTTTGCAGTGAGACAAGGTAAAAAATTCATTACTGCAAGTAAATCTGCTGCAAGTGATTTACTTAGCAATGTGGTGGAGTATATGAGCGAAGAAAAGAAAGTGCTTTTGAATAAAAGAGATTTTATGATTCATAAGACCCAATTAAATGAATTGCGCGATGCGGTTGATCGTATGGAAAAGCGCATTCAACTACTAGAGCAAAGGGCTCAATAAATCGTGCGTCGACTAGCCCGTCTATTTTTCATTTTTTTTACTGCGTGGCGCTATGGCCTCTTACCTTTATTGCGTGATAACTTAAAGCCAGGGTTGCGAAGAGGCTTCCTATCTATTTTATGTTGGGCATCACCCAACTCTGATTTGCCTAGAGGCAAACGTATTCGTTTGACCTTAGAAGCATTGGGCCCTATTTTTGTAAAGTTTGGCCAGGTCCTCTCCACGCGCCGCGACTTGTTGTCTGAAGATATTGCAAATGAATTGGCTAAACTCCAAGATCAGGTGCCGCCTTTTTCGAACGAAGAATCTCGCCATCTAATTGAAAAAGCGCTCGGGCGATCAATTGAAGAGGTTTTTATCAGTTTTGACGCAACACCTGTGGCTAGTGCCTCTGTGGCTCAGGTGCACTTTGGGGTTTTGCGGGCAACAGAAAAGCATCCAGAGTGGAATCAGCGTGCGGTAGCAATTAAAGTCTTGCGTCCTGGCATTCTTCCGGTGATTGAGGGCGACATTGCCTTGATGTATGACTTGGCAAAGATTATTGAGAGGCTGTCTGAAGATGGCCGTCGATTAAAGCCCCGCGAAAATGTCGCTGAGTTTGATACGTATTTGCATGACGAGTTGGATTTAATGCGTGAAGCTGCTAATGCCAGTCAGTTGCGTCGCTACTTTGCCGACTCAAAGAAGCTCATGATTCCAGAAATGTATTGGGATCTATGTCATACCAATGTCATGGTGATGGAGAAGATGGATGGCATCTCCATAGGACGTTATGAAGAGCTACGTGCAGCTGGGGTTGATTTTAAAAAGTTAGCAGCAGATGGCGTCGAGATCTTTTTTACACAAGTATTTGAGTATGGTTTTTTCCATGCAGATATGCACCCGGGAAATATCATGATTAGTCTAGAGCCAGAAACTTTTGGCCGATTTATTTCCTTAGATTTTGGCATTGTTGGCGCTTTAAGTGAGTCTGATAAAAACTATCTAGCCCTTAATTTTTTAGCATTTTTTAATCGTGATTACCGCCGTGTTGCTGAGTTGCATATTGAATCTGGTTGGGTCCCTGCCAATACTCGGGTAGAAGAACTGGAAGGTGCTGTTCGTTCAGTATGCGAGCCGTATTTTGATCGACCGCTTAAAGAGATTTCGTTGGGTCTTGTGTTGATGCGCTTGTTTCAAACTTCCCGGCGCTTTAAGGTGGAGATTCAGCCTCAACTTACTTTATTGCAAAAAACCTTGTTAAATGTGGAGGGGCTTGCTCGTCAATTAGATCCGGATCTGGACCTTTGGAAAACAGCCAAGCCCATTCTAGAGAAGTGGATTAGTCAGCAATTGGGATGGCGCGGGCTGATTGATGGGCTCAAGGCTGAAGCGCCATCATGGGCAAAGATATTGCCAACTTTGCCTCGATTGATCGCGGAAAGCTTGGCCCACAGCCATGGCCATGGCCAGAGAAAAGAGCAAAACCGAGAGCTGGAGGTCTTAAAAACTCTTTTGCAAGAGGAAAGGCGCACTCACCAGCTTTTAGTCGGCGCCTTACTCTTTGCTGGGGGTTTCTTGGCTGGAATATTGGTTATCGGCCTTGGTATTTATTAGTCTTTCACTGATCTTGGCCTATACCGCTAAAATAGCCTGTTAGGCAGAACATAATCACATGAAAAAATACTTTATCGCTGGCATCCTTGTTTGGGCTCCCATGTCGGTCACCATTTGGGTGATCGCAGGGGGATTGGGCATACTTGATAGTGTTTTTGGTTCGGTAATGCATGCCATTATCGCTGTGTTTCCCAATCAATTTGCTGCTGATTTACAGCATTTCCGTGATTTACCTGGGGTCGGTATTTTGATCGTGGTCTCGTTCATTATGTTTACTGGCCTTCTTGCAATTAGTTTTGCTGGACAGTGGTGGTTCAGAGTATGGGATAGGTTGATGAACCGCATTCCCATCGTTCGCTCTATTTATTCAAGCGTTCAACAAGTTTCATCAACTTTATTTTCTGGTAGTGGTCAAGCTTTTAGCAAGGCGCTATTAATTCGCTATCCTCATGCAGATTCTTGGGTGATTGCATTCCAGACGGGGATGCCAGCTAAGGAAGTAACGGCTAAATTAGGTGAGAACTACGTTAATGTATTTTTACCCACCACACCAAACCCTACCTCTGGTTTTTTTATGATCGTGCCACGCGCGCAAACGATTGAACTGGATATGAGTGTTGAAGAGGCGCTCAAACATATTGTCTCTATGGGGTCTGTACCTCCCACAAGCCCAACTGGTCTGACTGCTATTCAGTCACCCAATCACGATTGATCTATAGGAAATTGTTATGTCGATGCGAAGCCATACCTGCGGCCAGGTAACTGATTTATTAGTTGGTCAAGAAGTCACCCTTGCTGGATGGGTTAATCGCCGTCGTGATCATGGTGGCGTTATTTTTATTGACTTACGCGATCACCAAGGTTTTGTACAAATAGTGTGCGATCCAGATCGCCCAGAAATATTTGCATTAGCTGAACAGGTGCGTAATGAATTCTGTGTTCAGATCAAAGGCCTTGTCCGCGCTCGCCCTGCTGGTAGTGAGAATAACGATCTCGTGAGCGGTAAGATAGAAGTGCTTTGCAACAGTATCGTCATCCTCAATGCGTCCATTACTCCACCATTCCAATTAGACGATGAGAATTTGTCGGAGAACACCCGTTTAACGCATCGTGTTTTGGACTTACGTCGCCCACAAATGCAAAAGAATTTACGGTTACGTTACAGTGTGGCGATGGAGTGCCGTCGCTATTTGGATACAGCAGGCTTTATAGATATTGAAACGCCAATGCTCACTAAGAGCACTCCCGAGGGTGCTCGTGATTATCTGGTGCCATCTCGTGTACATGATGGTCAATTTTTCGCTTTGCCACAATCACCTCAACTATTTAAGCAATTATTAATGGTGGCTGGCTTTGATCGCTATTATCAAATTACCAAGTGTTTCCGAGATGAAGATTTGCGGGCGGATCGTCAGCCAGAGTTTACTCAGATCGACTGTGAAACTGCTTTCTTGAGTGAGATGGAAATTCGTGATTTATTTGAGAATATGATTCGCCATATCTTCAAAACGACTATGAGCGTGGAATTACCAAATCCATTTCCAACGATGCCTTACTCCGAAGGAATGGCACGCTTTGGTTCTGATAAGCCAGATTTGCGCGTGAATTTTGAATTTACTGAGCTCACCGATTTGATGAAAGATGTTGATTTTAAGGTGTTCTCGGGTGCAGCTAATCAAGAAGGTGGGCGTGTAGTCGGTTTATGTGTCCCTGGTGGCGCTGAAATTAGCCGTAGCGAAATTGATGATTACACTAAATTTGTTGCAATTTATGGCGCAAAAGGTTTGGCTTGGATTAAAGTTAACTCGATTGCTGATGGGCGTAATGGCTTGCAGTCACCTATTGTGAAGAATTTGCATGATGCAGCGGTTGAAGGAATCTTAAAGCGAACAGGCGCTAAAGATGGCGATATTATTTTCTTCGGTGCTGATAAAGAA
Organism: uncultured beta proteobacterium; assembly: GCA_903846025.1. GTDB lineage: Bacteria > Pseudomonadota > Gammaproteobacteria > Burkholderiales > Burkholderiaceae > Polynucleobacter. The sequence continues at coordinate 6,031 of CAIMZP010000096.1, forward strand.
AAAATAGCCAATGATGCGATGGGTAATTTGCGCTTGAAGATTGGTCATTCCGCATGGGGCAAAGCACATGGTCTCTTTACTGAAGGCTGGAAGCCATTGTGGGTAGTAGACTTCCCGATGTTTGAATACGATGACGGTGAAGCCCGCTGGGTTGCTTGCCATCATCCATTTACAAGCCCTAAAGATGAGCATATGCAGTACCTTCAATCTGATCCAGGTAAGTGTTTGGCTAAGGCCTATGACATGGTGCTCAATGGCAGCGAGATTGGTGGTGGGTCTGTGCGTATTCATCAAGAGGTTGTGCAAAGTCAGGTATTCCGTGCATTGAAGATTGGACCTGAAGAAGCTCAAGCCAAGTTTGGTTTCTTGCTGGATGCTCTGCAGTATGGAGCTCCTCCGCATGGTGGTATCGCTTTTGGTTTGGATCGTATTGTTGCAATGATGACCGGTTCGGAGTCTATTCGTGATGTGATTGCTTTCCCTAAAACACAACGCGCACAGTGCTTATTAACTCAAGCGCCCAGCCCAGTTGATGAGCGCCAGTTAAAAGAGTTGCATATTCGTTTGCGCCAAGCTACTCCTGCTATTTAATTGGGCTAGGATTTAAAGTATCTTGAAAATCCCCATTTCGATTTTAGTAGTGATCCATAAATCAAATGGGGAGGTATTGCTTATAGAGCGGGCTGATAAAGCCAATTTTTGGCAATCCGTAACTGGTAGTCTTGACGTACCTGATGAGGACTTGGCTTTAGCGGCAGCGCGCGAGGTCCTAGAGGAGACTGGGATTGATGTTCGGTTATTGCCAGAAGGCGCCTTAGTCAATATGCATCATCAAATCGAATATGAAATCTACCCCCAATGGCGCCACCGCTATTTACCAGGGGTTCTTAGAAATACAGAACACTGGTTTTCGTTGGAAGTCCCCGATAACACGACAATCACTTTAGCTCCTCGAGAGCATGTTGCCTATCAATGGGTTACTTATGCCAAGGCAGCTGAAAAATGTTTTTCTCGCAGTAATGGTGAGGCTATATTGCAATTGTTCTCTACTCATCGTTAGATAAGTGACTAAGATAGTGCAATGAGACATTCATCAGGGCATCACCATGCGGGTGCAGATTCTAAATCTTCGCAGAGTAGTGACTGGAAAGTCATTCGTGATTTACTGCCCTATCTGCTGGAATATAAATTCAGGGTTGCAATAGCGCTAAGCTGCTTAGTAGCGGCAAAAATAGCCAATCTGGGTATTCCGATTCTGATGAAGCAGTTGATTGATGTATTAAATATCAAAGCCAATTCCCCCCAAGCATTGCTCATTGTGCCCTCAGGTTTAATTTTGGCCTATGGTTTATTAAGAATTTCTGCCTCTCTTTTTACTGAGCTGCGAGAATCCCTATTTGCGCGCGTTACCCAAAATGCAGTACGTAAAGTTGCCCTACAAGTTTTTGAGCACTTACATTCCCTTGCCCTAAGTTTTCATCTAGCAAGACAAACGGGTGGCGTGAGTCGGGATATTGAGCGCGGTACTCGCGGTATTCAATCTCTAATCTCCTACTCGTTATATAGCATTCTGCCAACACTGATTGAGTTCTGTTTGGTATTGGGTTACTTTGCCTACTCATACGATATTTGGTTTGCATCGATTACCCTTGCGGCCCTCGTTTTATATATTGGCTTTACAGTAGCTGTGACTGAGTGGCGCACTCACTTTCGCCGTACCATGAATGAGATGGATTCTAGGGCCAATCAAAAAGCAATTGACTCCCTATTAAACTTTGAGACAGTAAAGTATTTTGGTAATGAGTCTTTTGAAGCCAGACGTTACGATGAAAATCTTATGCGTTATCAAGCTGCAGCAGTAAAGTCTCAAAAATCTTTGGCTTTACTCAATTTGGGGCAGCAAACTATTATTGCAACAGGGCTTGTCATGATTTTATGGCGCGCTACTATTGGGGTTGTCAATGGCACCATGACGCTGGGTGACCTAGTATTGGTCAATACCTTGATGATCCAGTTGTACATCCCCCTCAATTTTCTAGGTGTGATTTATCGAGAAATTAAACAGTCATTAACCGACATGGATCGGATGTTTTCTTTGCTAAATACTGAAAGAGAAATCGCCGATTCACCTAATGCCAAGCCTTTGCATATTCATGACCAGGGTTATGGACCAGAGGTACGTTTTGAGAATGTCTCGTTTCACTATAATGTGAAACGAGAAATATTGAAGGACGTGAGTTTCACTATTCCTGCAGGAACAATTACTGCCGTTGTTGGACAAAGCGGTGCAGGTAAAAGTACTTTAGCTAGATTACTATTTCGTTTCTATGATATCCAGTCTGGAAAAATCTTGATTGATGATCAGGATATTCAAGATGTGACACAAGCTAGTTTGCGCAAGGCAATTGGAATCGTCCCCCAAGATACCGTCTTGTTTAATGACACCATTGGCTACAACATTGCTTATGGTGATCCCAAGGCCTCTATTGAAGAGATGTATGAATCAGCCCGTGCCGCTCAAATTGATTTTTTTATTCGCCATCTACCAGATGGCTATGAGACTCAAGTGGGCGAAAGAGGTCTAAAGTTATCGGGCGGTGAAAAACAACGTGTTGCGATTGCCCGTACCTTGTTGAAGAAACCAGCAATGCTGATTTTTGATGAAGCTACTTCGGCTTTGGACTCTAAAACAGAGCGCGCCTTTCAAGAAGAGTTGTTGAGTCTGGCAAAAAATCGCACAACATTAATTATTGCGCATCGTCTTTCCACCATTATTCATGCCGATCAAATTCTGGTAATGGCTCATGGGCAGATAGTAGAGCGTGGTACACATTTAGAGCTGCTGTTAATTAATGGCCATTATGCAGAGATGTGGCAAATGCAAGAACGTGCTGCGCTTGATTAGAATAGTCAAATGAGCAAACTAGAAACTATCCTCAAAAGTGCCTTTGCTACTGCCGTAGCAGTGGCTGATCCTCAAAAAATCGTTCCTGAGTATTTGGCAAATATTTTTCCATTTGGCCAAGAGCCTCAAGGTAAGTGTTTGGTGGTGGGTGCGGGGAAGGCTAGTGCATCCATGGCTAGCGCTTTAGAGAAATATGCCACGATGCATTGGCCTGAAGTGAAGTTAAATGGCATTGTTCTGACTCGCTATGGCCATCATTCTCCTACCAGTCATATTCAGATTATTGAGGCTGGACATCCCGTTCCCGATCAAGCTGGCATGGATGGGGCAAAAGCCATTTTAGAGCTGGTTCATCAACTAGAACCGGGTGATGTATTGATCGCCTTAATTTCTGGTGGTGGATCCAGTTTGCTCACTTTGCCTCAAGAAGGCATCAGCATTGAAGATATGCAACAAACTACAGAGGCTCTCCTTCGAAGCGGTGCTCCGATTGAAGAAATGAATGTGGTACGTAAGCATTTATCTGCAATCCTCGGCGGAAACTTGGCTAGAGTGGCAATAGCCCATGGCGCAAGAGTAGAGGCTTTACTCATTTCTGATGTGACTGGCGATTTACCGGCGGATATTGCAAGCGGGCCTTGCGCACCAGATTATTCGAGTTATCAAGATGCATTGAATATTTTTACGAAGTACGGCTTGGGTGATCAATCTATTCCAGCCTCTGTTCTTGAACATCTTCATCGGGGAGTCGCTGGAACGATTCCAGAGACTTTAAAAGAATCTGACTTAGAGAACGCTCAAGTCAATAACCATGTAATTGCCACCGCCTATAAAAGTCTTGAGGCTGCCGCTACCTACATGCGAAGCGAGGGCTATGAGCCTGTAATTTTAGGTGACACTATTACTGGAGAGGCTCAAGAGGTGGGTCTTGAACAGGCTCACATTGCGCGACGATACTCAATGGATGAACAGTCCAGTAAGCGGCGTATTGCCTTGATCTCTGGCGGTGAATGTACAGTGACTTTACCAGCAGGTATTCAGGGTCGCGGAGGCCGCTGTAGTGAGTTTTTACTCTCATTATTTGACTCCACCCCAGATATGTTACGTCTGTCCGCCTTAGCTGCAGATACAGACGGAATTGATGGTAGTGAGAAAAATGCAGGTGCATGGTTTACGCCCCAGTCTCGTCAGGAAGCGAAAGCATTGAATCTTTCCCCTTCCCACTTTTTAGCTGCTCATGATTGCTATGGTTTTTTTGCGCAATTAGATGGTTTGGTAGAAACTGGCCCTACACTGACTAATGTGAATGATTTTCGTATCATCTTGCTTGATTAATGCTTATTTAAATTCTATGTCGATTAACCAAACGAAAATTGAACTGATTCAACCTGATGACTGGCATTTGCATATTCGGGATGGTGAAGTGATGAGGGACGTCCTGACGGATACCGCACGCCAGTTTGCTCGTGCGATCATCATGCCCAATTTAAAACCACCAGTCACTACTGTGGAGTTGGCTAAAGAATATCGCGCTCGCATTCAGGCGCACTTGGATTTGCTTGGTATTACAGATTTTGCACCTTTGATGACTTTATATTTAACTGACAATACGTCAGTTGAAGAGGTGCGCAAAGCCAGAGCTCAAGGTATTACAGCTTTTAAGTTATATCCAGCGGGTGCAACAACTAACAGCGATTTCGGTGTGAGCGATATTAAGCACTGCTATCGTGCGCTTGAGGAAATGCAGGCAGTAGGAATGCCACTGCTAGTGCATGGTGAAGTTACTAGTCCTGACATTGATATTTTTGATCGTGAGGCAGTATTTATTGATCAAATCCTTGAGCCCTTGCGCCAAAAATTTCCTGAGCTTAAGGTGGTGTTTGAGCACATCACAACATTGCAAGCTGCTCACTATGTTCGGGACTCGTCGACTGGTGGGAAAAATACTTTAGCAGCAACGCTTACCCCGCAGCATTTGTTAATGAATCGTAATGCTCTTTTTGCAGGGGGTATTCGCCCTCATAACTATTGTTTGCCAGTATTAAAGCGGGAAGAGCATCGGCTTGCGTTATTGGAAGTGGCGACAAGCGGTAATCCTCGCTTCTTTTTGGGCACTGATAGTGCCCCTCATTCCAAGGGCGCAAAAGAAACTGCATGCGGTTGTGCGGGTTGTTATAGTGCCTTTAATGCTTTGGGTTTGTATGCTGAAGCATTTGAGAGCGTCGGTAAATTAGAAAAATTAGAGGGCTTTGCGAGCTTCTTTGGCCCTGATTTTTATTTGTTGCAGCGTAATACTAAAAAAATTACCCTGGTGAAGCAGGCTCAAGATATTCCAACTGAGTTGCCTTTAGGCAATTCCACCATTGTTCCTTTGCGTGCTGGTGAGTCTATTGCTTGGTCGCTTATTTAAAACCCTGTTTTACCTCTAGATTAGATTTTTAAGCTAAATTCCTGTGACTGCGTTAGACTTGCCTCGCAGAGTCAATTGGGCAATCGCCGCTTCTTTATTGAAGGGGAGGAAAGTCCGGACTCCATAGGATAGGGTGTTGGCTAACAGCCATCCACGGCGACGTGCGGAATAGGGCCACAGAGACGAGCGTATTTAGTTACGGTGAAACGCGGTAACCTCCACCCGGAGCAATCCCAAGTAAGCAGGCGATGAGGCGATC
>CAIMZP010000097.1 GCA_903846025.1 uncultured beta proteobacterium
AGTGTTACCAACCCATTATTACCCTTAACAATGCACATCAAAAAAATCAATCCTGGGAAGATTTTTGAAATATCACCATTGCAAAGGACATAATCATAAAAGCTAGCCCAAGAGACCATACAGGATTGATTTTTGCCAAGTAACCCCCAATTGCTCCACTCAAAACAAATAAGGCAATAGATAGAAACCTTCTGAACCATTTGCCACCTCCACCCCCTCCAACTGTAGATTCGGCAATTAAAGAAGTATAGGTGCCTGTAAATAAGCTAGTAGCAAGATCAGGGATGCCATTTACCCTGACAATGGTCGCCATTGCACCCATGGCCATTGATAGTAAGTTAACTAAGCCATTTCTCATGGGCTCGTGCGCCTCAGGATCCTTCCAAAGAGACAGAATCATTGCGGCGCCAATTAAAAACCACACAAGCCAAAAAGCTTTGCGGGATTTATTACCATCACCACAGAATTTCATCATCTGAGCAGCAATGATGATTCCGATAGTAAAGCCTCCAAAAGCCCGAATGTACTTTAATCCCAATTCAATTGGGTGCCCCTCAGCAAGTGCGATAGCAAACATCAGAAGATTGCCGCTCATCATTGCTGAAAATACCCCATGAAGTCCAACAAAAGAGGTTACATCGACTAGCCCGCAAACACAGGTCAGAAGATAGAGCCCATACTTATGTTCCGGTACTCGCATAAAGCCTAATAAAGAAATCAAGGCAGCTTAACTTCTTGCGGCAAGTTCAAAGGATGATTCTATTTAGAAATGATTTTCGACGATCATTTCTGCTTTTGGGATAAAGCCAGGCTTTGGCCATGCTGGTTTATTGCCTTTGCCTATAGCTAACATTGCTGCAATTGCATAGTCTTTAGGCAAATGAATGAGCTCAGCAACCCGATCGAAATCAAATCCAACCATGGGGCAAGAATCATAACCCATGGCTTTTGCAGAAAGCATCATGGTCTGCAGAATGATTCCAGCAGAGCGCATCGCCTCATCTCTTTGGAGTTGGTCTTTTCCTGAATAAAAAGGATTAATCCAAGGAACTAAAATATCTTGCGCATCTTTAGGTGCATTTACCCAGTATCTTGCGGGATCCTTTTCCCAGGCTTTAATATCAACAGTCACTACAAATAGCAAAGATGCCTCAGTGACTTGAGCCTGATTATTCGCCGCTTCACGCAAATTTGATCTTAAGGCCTTATCTGTGACATTAACTAAACGCCAGTGCTGAATATTGAACGAGGATGGAGCCTGCATTGCCAGATCAAGTAATTGGTCTATCTCTTGTTTGGTAAATTGGTGGTTAGGGTCAAAATGCTTGATGGCCCTGCGTTCACGGATTGCGTCAAATGTATTCATAACTTTCCTTAATGCGATCTAGGTATAACGATTACCCTTTAACAGGTGGAGTGGCACGATACTGGCCTTGGGAGGCAAGCATCCAGCCGGGATACTCTGGGCATGACAAAACATTCAGATACGATTTTAATACCTCTATGCGGCTTAGAACTGAGACCACTAGAAGCTAAAAGCCCTAATTACGGCCCTCAAATCCCTGCAAAAGAGCTGTGTTAAATATAATGGGGTCTTGAATCTGAGGTGCATGCCCAAGATTATCGAACTCTATTAAGGTTGCTTGCGGAATTTTTTTTGCAGCTGCTTTACCTAATTGACTGTAATTACCCAGTAGAGGGCGAATTTCTGTCGGGGCAAAATCCTTGGCAATTGCAGTTGTATCCTTCGTGCCAATTAATAAGAGTGTTGGAACTTTTAATTGTTCAAGCTCATAAAAAATAGGTTGCGTAAAGATCATGTCATAAATTAAAGCTGAATTCCAAGCTACGATTTCACGTCCAGGACCTTGATACATTCCAGCATACATTTGCACTGGCGCCTCAAACTCTTCTCGCCACTGGCCCACATAGTACGTTGACCTTTCATAATTGCGAACCCTCCCTGCATTTGTACCAAGCTCTCGCTGATACCACTGATCAACCGTGGGGTAAGGAATACCCTTTGCTTTCCAATCCTCGAGGCCAACCGGGTTAACCAATACCAATTGCTTTACTTTTTCCGGGTACATTAATGCGTATCTAATTGCTAGCATACCGCCAGTTGAGTGCCCCATCATTACGGCATGACTAACTCCCAAATGATCTAACAACGCTTTGGTGTTAACACCCAATTGTTGGAATGTATATTGATATTTTTCTGGCTTTGTAGATTTACAAAAGCCAATCTGGTCTGGTGCAATTACACGATAACCATGTTCGACTAAAAATTGAGCGGTACCCACCCATGTTGCCGCACAAAAGTTTTTTCCATGCAATAGAACAATGGTTGTGCCATTTTCTGACTTTGGACGAATATCCATATAAGCCATTCGCATATCAACGCCCTGGGACTTGAACTCAAAGTATTCAATGGGATAAGGATAGGAATAGCCCTCTAACTCCGGGCCATAAACAGCATCTACTGGCAATGATTGTGCGCAAGCAATAAAGGGCGTAACAATATTTGCCAAGAAAAGAGTGCTTACCAATAGGAATAATTTCATAAATACAATTGTAATGAAGGATTTGAAATTGCTTTTACCCATGATCTAAGGCACAACATACCCCTTTAACGCTTAGGTTTAAGTCTATTTAGATAATCCTTTTTATCCTCAGGACCTATAGTTCCAGTATCAATGGCACCCCACTTTTGATTTAAAAAGTCACATCTTATGAACTAAGTCAGTACAATAAAACACCAACCGAAGGTGTTTCATTCGAAACATACAGGCAAACTTACTTAATAGACTACTCTTTGCCATCCACTAGGACATGCTTGTGTCTGTGGGTAGTACAAACCATTTTCTGGACAGTACGCTGCAGTCTGTTGTTGTGGGTAGTAGTGAGCTGCTGGACCATAGTAAATAGGTGCTGGTCTGTAATAAGCATTGGCAACTACTGCCCCTGCAATAGCACCAACCGCAAATGGCGCCCATCCTCCATGCCAACCTCCACCTCCATAGCCACCTCTCCAGCCGTGAGCACTAGCGCCGGAAGCTACGCTTAATAAAGTAATTGCAGTTAACAGGGAAACAAGTATCATTTTCATTTTGACCCCTTATTTTTGTACAGAGGTTATTTAGCCCCTTACTTAAATAACGTTTATAAAAAGAGTGGGTTGACTAAGGAAAAACTTAAATTTGAAAAATTAAGCCAGCGAATTAAGCCCTCCACATACCAATCTTTGTAATGGAGAGTTCCCCCCCCTTTTTTTTATAGAGTTCATGTAATGACAATCTGAGATTAAAAACCAAGGCAACGCTGAGGCACTTCTTTTTACTTCAAATGATGTATGTCTTTGAGATTAACTTCAAATAACTCATTAAATATTTTTGTCATGGACTCTTTGTCCGCTTCATTGAAAGGGGCTTTTGGGTCTTGCTCCTGTAAGGAGAAATATACCCTCTCAATTTCCCTCAAATCTTGCTCTAGGCTGGGGTTTCTATTTCCAGTTAGCTGATATAAATTGAAATATAAAACTGCAAGACCGACATTTTGAAATTCAGGTTTAACAGGACCTAGACTTTTTTTGGCTCCGGTTAATGCCTCTAGAGCATCACCGACTGTTTTTGCATGACTTATTAAGTTTTTGACAACATAAAGACGATTCGCAATCTCAAATTCACAAGAGATTATCTCTTTTTGAGAGGTCACACGGCTTTCGTAGCTATGTTGCATATTTTGGTAAAAAGCTGCACCGCCACTAATAAATACTGAAGAAAAAACTAGCAAACCCACATTGCTATTAAGTATGTCGTAAATCTTAGCCCATATCTTATGAGTAGAGGTTTCTATATCCTTTTCAACTCTTGTAGCCACATCACCAATCTTTTTAGCTATTTCGTGGCGATAACGCTCCTCTTCTTCAATCGTGGATTTCTTTTCATCATCAAGCATAAGGCTCTCTTAGTTAAATATATTTGTGGGAATTTCGCACCATCTCTAATTACTTTATCTTAGCAATTCTTGGATGAGGTCAATTTAACATGAGCATATTCTCTTAAATTTGAAAAATTGGGCCATCGACTGAAGCACCCATATATTTATATTTAAATCTGTAGGTTTCCCCCTCCCCACCCCCTGTCGTAATTTGGACAAGAAAGTGGACAAGTTTGTATCGTTTTGGACAAGTTTTCACGATATTGGACAACAGGTGAGGTTTGTCGTGAACACCTAAATAGCTGAATTTGATAGTGCAGGATGGGAATTTTGGTCTGCCCAGCACGATTCGAACGTGCGGCCTACGCCTTAGAAGGGCGTTGCTCTATCCAGCTGAGCTATGGGCAGATCGGTGCTGGGATTCAAATAGTGATACTTGATAGAGTAAATGGTCGGAGTACAAGGATTCGAACCTTGGACCCCCTGCTCCCAAAGCAGGTGCGCTACCAGGCTGCGCTACACTCCGACGGAATCGATATTCTACACCGAGATGCCCCAGAGTGGCAAATACTGTAATATTCGGCCTATGGGCGCCTTATTTTTTAGCAAATCTAGCAAACAATTGAGGGTCTTAATTGCGCTTGGATTTTTACTATTTGGCCTTCTAGGCAATCAGTATCTAGGCTTTATGCACAGCATTGCGCATACGGGCTTTCAGCAATCAAATACGGAACTGAGCTCTACCGATAAGGAGGTCTCTTTCGGTATTTCACACGGTTCGGCGGCTTGCCATTTATTTGACGCACTAACATTGGCTGGTTTTATTGCGCCCAATATTCAATCGTCAGTTAGCACTACCAACTACTCTGAAAATAGTTTTGTTTTTACGAACCTACCTACTGCGCAAGTTTCCAAAGCCTCCTACCAATCAAGGGCACCTCCCATCCCCACTCTTTAATTCGATTGGCTTACCCTTCGGGGTAATGCCATTGTTTATTTCCTCTACTAATGAACTTTAGTAGAGCACAAAGAGTGAATTATGAAATTGAGCGTTATCCATCTACTGGTTTTAGTACTCACACTATGCATTGGTCTTGAGCCTTGCTTTGCTCAACCGGATGAAGACACCAATTCAAGCTTGATCATTGAATCTAATGCCACACAAGAAAATAATCTACTAAGCCCTAGTAAAACGCTTTCTGGTAATGAGCTTCAGAATAAATTAGGAAGCAGTCTTGGCTCAACTCTTGCAAATGAATTGGGTGTATCTGCAACTGGTTTTGGTGCTGGCGCATCCCGCCCAGTGATTCGCGGGCTAGAGGGTGCGCGAGTGCAGATATTGGAAAACGGTTTATCCGTCAGTGATGTATCGAGCATTTCTGCGGATCATGCCACGTCCAACCCCATGCAAAGTACCCGTCAAATTGAAATTTTACGAGGAGCCTCTGCTCTGATGTATGGCTCAGGATCAAGCGGTGGCTTAGTTAATGTCATTAACGATCGCATTGCCACCTCTCTACCCGGAGAAGTCACAGGCGCATTGAACACAAGCTATGAGACGGTTAACCAAGGAAAAACAGCAAGTGCTGTACTAGATACCTCACGCGGCCCTATTGCACTGCACCTTGATACTGCCGTTAGCAATGCCAATGATTACCGAATACCGGGCTATGCAGAACAAGGGGGGCCTAATGCTAACTGGGCTATTAGCCCTGGGATTAGGCAAAATGTTCCCTACTCAGGAAAGCTACCCTTCTCATTTAATAATGAAAATAACTTGGGGCTTGGCGCCTCATACATTGGCGATCAAGGCTATACGGGCGTCTCTCTTCTTAGACTCAATCATGACTATGGAGTCCCTACAGCCGATGGAGGATTTATTCAACAATCGCAAAATCGTTATGACCTTCAACATGAGACTCGGGATCCACTGGATGGATTTACCTCATTTAAATTCAGCTTCTCAAATAGTCGCTATATTCATAATGAGTACGACAGTAATGGAGTTGCGCAAACAAACTGGAAGAATGATGCTGCAGAATTGCGTGCCGTTCTCGATCACCAAGCCTGGATGGGCTGGAAAGGTAGCTTCGGCCTTCAGTCTTCATCCGCCAAACTTACTGCTACCGATATTGCTAGCGGTAATGCAGCGATCGTTCCTCAAACTGTGACAAACTCCAATTCGCTATTTTGGGTCGAGCAAGGTAACTTTGGAAGCTTTAAAAATAGCCTAGGTCTACGTTACAACTATGTAAGCCAAGATCCTAATCAATCAAGTATCTATGCAGATTCAACAAATAATTATAGGCCTCCAGCCCTTATAAACCGTCAATTTAATTTGAGCTCTTATTCAGCCGGAAGCATTTATGAATTTGCCAAGGGGTATGGTTTAGGAGCCGCCTATACCGTCTCTCAAAGAGCTCCAAGCGCCCCCGAGTTATATGCCTATGGCCCTCATGATGCTACAGCCACTTATATCGTTGGTAACTCAAACCTACAAATTGAGACTTCGCACAATATTGAATTAAGTTTGCAAAAAACAAATGGGCTCCTGCAAGGAAAAGCCAGCATCTATCAAAATGAATTTACCAATTACATCTATGGCTTTTATACAAGCAGTACCGCCTCAGGTCCAGGCTATCAAAATTATCCTGTAGTAGTTTCACAGCAAGCCAATGCCATTATTAAAGGCGCAGAAGGTGAACTGACATACAACTGGCAAAAGGGGGGAATTGGGACCAGAATTTTTGGTGATGCCTCGCTTGGAAGCTTTAACAGTGGCGGTAATCTGCCTCTCCAGCCTGCACCACGTATCGGGGCTGAAATTGCTCATCAGCTCAATCAATGGCAAATGAATATAAGCTACATTCATGCATTTCAACAAACGCGTTTGGCGACCTTCGAAATTGGCCCTACACCAAGCTATAACTTACTCAATGCCGGTCTTTCATATACAAAAAAAGTGAACGTAACCAATTGGACTACCTACCTTCGATTAAGCAATCTTCTCAATCAAGATATTCGATATGCCACAACTCCAGAAACAGTTAGGCTATATGCGCCCCAACCCGGTAGAAGTCTAATGGTGGGAGTAAGAGCAGCATTTTAAAAATGGTATTGCAGTAGGTTTACCGTAAAAAATGAATGAGTGCGGCACCAACGCCACCAGACCCAAGAATAATAAAGACAGGATTGATTTTCGTTTTGAGAACAAGGTAGAGCGTGATAATTGCAAGCGCCAGAGTAATGGGACTCACAACGGAGGCCTTACCTACCGCATAAACACCAGATGCCATTAAGCCAATAGAAATAGGTTCCAAGGCATTTTGAATGGATCGCCGCCATGGGCTCTCTCCAAACCGGCTCCATAAGCGGCCAATATAAAAACACAAAATACTGGATGGCAAGAAAAAGGAAATTAAAACAACGCCAGCGCCCAGAAGACCTGCAATCTGATAGCCAATTACCAGCACCATCAACATATTGGGACCCGGTGCTAATTGGCCAAAACTATAAATGTGGACAAATTGAGTATGGTCAATCCCAAACTGCTGGGAAATTAAAGTCTGCATTTCAGGTAAAACAGCAGTACCACCGCCTACCGCTAGCAAAGAGAGCAAAGCAAAACTTAAAGCCAGCTGAATCAATAAATTCATTTGCTTTTTCTTGGCCGATAAAGATACAAGGCCACTGGAGCCATGATTAATAGGACCAGCAGGAGCGATAACTTGGCAATGCTCATCAATAAAAATGTAGCAATAATTAGCAAGAGCGATTTTATTTGATGCCATTGTGCCTCACCAATACGGTACGTAATGGCACCCAATAAGCCAGTAGCCGCTGCCGCAATACCGGCCAAGATGAGATTAGCCAGGGGATGGTCGGTATTGTTTGCATACAAAAGTCCGATACCCAAAACAAAGAGAGAGCCCGGTAAAATTAACCCTAAGGTCGTAATAATAGCGCCCGCCACACCGCGCAGATGATCGCCAACCAATACCGCCAAATTGACTGAGTTAAGGCCAGGCATGGTTTGGCCGATTGCCAGATAAGCCATGAACTCATCCGGGGTAAGCCATTTACGCCTCTCCACCAAAAGAATGCGCTCGTAGGCAATAATTCCTCCGCCAAAACTGATCGCCCCGATAATTAAAAACTGCACGAAAAGATCAAATAAGGAAGGCGTAATTTTTGAAGGAAGGTCATCCTGTGAAGTTATATTCATTCAGGCTTGCCATAAATTAAAGCGGTTTTGGTGCTACCTATCTCTAACCAGTCAGCCAATTCAAGCTGGAGTTTTTGAAAGAACTTATCAGCCCGCTTATGTGCCTTTGCTTGGGCTCGGTTCTCATCATTGATCCGATACGAAAAAGCCAGCTCTCCCACAATTGGATCGCCTACACTTTTCATCCAAATAGCAATATCGCAGTGTGCTTGAACACCATCACCAAATACCAAATTACCAATGGGTAGACAGGCCTCTAGAATCTTATTAGTACTACCGCCCACAATTCGAAGGGGCGATTTCTTGTCAATGGATAAACTTGCAAGCCCTGGGAAAAATTTAATTACGCTACTTAAGGTTCTATCAAAAATATTGTCCAATGGAACAGCATCTAAAATAGCATTATTGGAGTAAATAGATCTTTGGGTCCCAACAGTATCCCCACGCAAAATTTCTTCTTTAAGACGCAGTCTTGATTTCATACTTTTTTTAGGCGTGGGATTAAATTTTGACGCCTCGCTTAAATCATGAGTCCGACATTTTAGTGTTACCTCACACCAATCATCTACCCATACATTTTGACGAGACTCACGTACGCGCAAAATAATATTGCTACGGCGGAAATCTTCTCCAGGGGTATCGTAAAAATAAATATTCCGAAGCCCAGTGGTTGCATTGTCTAGGTGAAAAAACTCGACTTTATTTTTTTTGCAAAATATAAGAATTTGATCACTTAAAGCGGTAATTTTGCTCCGACGATCAAGTCCCCGTGGCTTGATAAGGAGCTTAAACTCCCGATTGGTAATCCCATTGTGCGATTTCATTAGC
>CAIMZP010000098.1 GCA_903846025.1 uncultured beta proteobacterium
AGCACTATGTGGGACTGGCGCAAAAGCCAAATGATTTCGATTCATCTTGACCTATTTTTTTTACATAAGTCGTATTTCAAAATGGTATAGAGTTTGTATATGCGCCAAAAAATTGAACTAGAGGCTAATAAAAATATTTAACCAATCAAACTTATATCAAAAGTATCATATTTTTTCATTGGTAAAAGTACCTAGGACTATCAAACATTCGTTGATTTCAGTTGCTGTAAACGGATATTTAGGGTCGTACAAACGGGCATTATGCCCAACATGGGTATTTTCAATAGGTTGCTAAATAGATAGTCTAGTCTCTTGGTTCGCATTTTCACGATGAAGCCCAGATGTCCAGGTATTCGTAGGTAATCCCGTCTTTTCCATGATCAGCTTAGCGCGCCTAGAAACTTCCTTCCATTCGACTTCTAATTGAGGGCCTTTAAATGCAATAGCAACAACATTGCAATCATGAGACTCAGGAAATAATAAAACACGGTTATCAAATGCCTCGCAAATATTTTTGAGATTAATGTCAAAGCTTTTATGGCGAGAAAACAAGTTCACCGTCATCACACCAGGTTCTTTAAGAAGGTTGTAACAACCTTTGTAGAAATCTAAAGAACTTGCTGATGGGCCATCGCAAATCGCATCATAAAGGTCAACCTGAACGGCATCAAAATAACCTTGGTATTTTTTACTTTGAATAAATACTTTAGCATCAGTCTGGAGTATCTCCAAACACCGATCATTATCTGGAGTAAAAAACATACTTCTAGCCGCAACAATAACGGAGGGGTTTAGCTCGACCACCGTGGTCTTTACTGCTGGGCAGTAGCGATGGGTAAATTTAGTTAAGGCGCCAGTGCCCAAACCAAGTTGAGCAACACGCATTCCAGGCCTAGTCTCTAAAAATAGTAACCATGCCATCATCTGCTGATTGTACTCAAGGTAAATTTCATCTGGATCCCGAATCCTCATGGCGCCTTGAATTAACTCGCTACCAAAATGAAGGTAAAGAATTCCACCGCTCTCAGAAAAGGTAACTGGTTCCATCAACATAAATTATTTACTTAGCCCAGAGACGTGCATTGCGAAACAAGCGCATCCATGGGCTTGCACCATCAGGATTATTTAACCATTCGGGTGGACACCAACTCATTTGGACCGCTCTAAATACACGCTCTGGATGCGGCATCATGACTGTGAAGCGGCCATCAGGCGTGGTTACACCTGTTAAGCCACCAGGTGAGCCGTTAGGATTCATTGGATAGATTTCGGTAGGCTTGCCGTGATGGTCAACAAAGCGCATTGCCGCTAGACCCTGTTGGTGTAGCTGCGCAAGATTACCCTGTTGACTGAAATTGGCAAAACCTTCTCCATGGGCAATGGCAATTGGCAATTGACTTCCTTCCATGCCTTGGGTAAAGATCGATGGAGACGGCATTATCTCGGCCATCACTAAGCGAGCCTCATATTGCTCCGATTGATTGCGAGTAAATTTAGGCCAAGCCTGCGCCCCAGGGATGATGTCAGAAAGGTTGCTCATCATTTGGCAGCCATTACATACGCCCAATGCGAAACTATCTGGGCGATTAAAGAAGGTTGAAAACTGGTTTCTTAGATGCGCATTAAATAGAATAGTCTTAGCCCAACCCTCACCTGCGCCCAACACATCTCCATAGCTAAAACCGCCACAAGCAATCAGGCCACGAAAATCACCTAACGTTGTTTGTCCTGAGAGTAAATCAGACATGTGCACATCGTAACTGTCAAAGCCAGCCCAGTTTATGGCATAAGCCATTTCTACGTGTGAGTTCACACCCTGCTCACGCAAGATGGCAATTTTAGGCCTAGCATTTTTATTAATGAATGGCGCAGCAACATCTTGGGCAATGTTAAAGGTAACTTTAGGCGCCATGCCAGGATCAGCAATATTATCTAAGAGCTCAAACTCACTATCAGCACATGCTGGGTTATCTCGTAAACGGGCAATTTGATAGCTGGTATTGCCCCACATTTTTTGTAGCACTTCTCGAGGTTCGGCAAAGATCTTTTTCGCATCACGCCAAATTTCAATCCGACCATTGGTATTGGGTTTCGCAATCACATGACTGAAAGCGCTTATTCCCAATTTTCGCAGTAGTGCAAAAACAGCATCTCGATCTGATTTTCGAATCTGAATGACCGCACCAAGCTCTTCGTTAAATAAGGCGCGAAGAGTTTGTTCATGGCGACGACCAGACACTTGTTGTGCCCAGTTCTTGGCGTCACCCCAATCTTGTTCTTGACCAACATCTACTGCAATCATGTCAACATTAATAGAGATGCCGCAATGGGACGCAAAAGCCATTTCCGCTATACAGGCTAATAAACCACCATCCGAGCGATCGTGATAAGCCAACAACTGATCAGCTTTGCGCAGTTCGATGATGGCTGCAGCTAACGCTTTGAGATCTTCCGGATTATCAATATTTGGAGCAGATTTACCAGATTGACTTAAAACTTGGGCCAGAATACTTCCGGCCATACGATTTTTTCCTCGTCCTAGATCAATTAAGATCAGCTCAGTCTCCAAAACGGATTCATCGACGTCTTTTAAAAGCAGAAAAGGGGTGTTGGTTTTACGTACATCCTGTACGGCAGCAAACGCAGAAATAATTAGAGAAACTGGAGATATCACTTTTTTAAGCTGATCGCCATCTTGCCATGCGGTAGCCATTGATAAGGAGTCTTTTCCTACGGGGATGGAGATACCCAGAGTCGGACATAAATCCATACCAATTGCCTGCACGGAGTCGTATAACTTAGCATCCTCCCCGGGAGCACCGCAGGCCGCCATCCAATTAGCTGAAAGCTTCACATCCTCTAAGCAGCGAATATCGGCAGCCAAAAGATTGGTAATCGCCTCGCCAACGGCCATACGAGCAGCCGCAGGAGCATCAATGACGGCAAGTGGCGACCGCTCCCCCATTGTCATTACTTCACCGCGATAGCCCTTGTAATCCATAAGAGTTACAGCACAGTCTGCAACAGGGACTTGCCATGGCCCAACAAAAGGATCGCGAGCATTTAAGCCGCCAACAGTTCGATCGCCAATCGTGATTAAAAATGATTTGCTGGCAACAGTAGGCTGCTGAAGGACCCATGCAACACATTGCCCTAGATCAGCATCAGTCACATCGAGCTCGTCAAAAGACTGGGCCACTCGATTAACATCACGATGCATGCGCGGTGGTTTACCTAGAAGCACCTCCATAGGCATATCAATCGGCATTGCTAGATCTGATTCGGTACCCTGCTTATCATCACTATCACTAAGCTGAAGTTGGCGTTTTGTTGTTGCCTCCCCTACTACGGCAAATGGGCAACGCTCACGTTCACATAAAAATTTGAATAGATCTAAATTTTTGGATTCAATGGCAAGAACATAGCGCTCTTGTGATTCATTGCACCAAATTTCTGCTGGGCTCATACCACTTTCCTCAAGTGGGACGCTGCGTAATTTAAAGTGAGCGCCAAGACCAGCCCCATCGGCTAGTTCTGGGAAGGCATTAGAAAGGCCGCCTGCACCTACATCATGAATAGAAACAATGGGATTATTTTCAGCCATTGCAGTGCAAGCGTTAATCACTTCTTGAGCTCGACGCTCCATCTCTGGGTTGCCACGTTGGACAGAATTAAAGTCCAAATCAGCAGTATTAGTACCCGTTTCAACAGAGCTTCCAGTAGCACCACCCATGCCAATGCGCATACCAGGGCCACCGAGTTGAATCAGCAAATGCCCCGCTTGAATTGCCTTCTTAGACGTATGAATTGCGTCAATACTGCCAATGCCACCAGCAATCATGATGGGCTTGTGATAGCCACGACGTACACCTTCCAAGGTTTGTTCGAAAACCCTGAAATAGCCACCTAGAATTGGACGGCCAAATTCATTATTAAATGCAGCCCCGCCCAGTGGGCCCTCAATCATGATCTGTAAAGGGGTTGCAATGCGGTCGGGCTTGCCGTACTTCTCGGATTCCCATGGCAAGTCTGTGCCGGGAATATTCAAATTAGATACTGAAAAACCAGTTAAGCCCGCCTTAGGTCTTCCTCCAATACCAGTGGCACCTTCATCACGAATTTCACCCCCCGCCCCTGTTGAGGCCCCTGGAAAAGGCGCAATTGCTGTAGGGTGGTTGTGAGTCTCCACCTTCATTAAGGTATGAACTAAGCGTGTCTTTTTTTCATAATGGTGATCACTGCCCTGAGGAACCCAGGTTTCAGATTCGCAACCTACCATCACCGCTGAGTTGTCTGAATAAGCAACAATCGTACCTTCAGGGTGCAATTGATGCGTATTACGAATCATCGCAAATAAGGATTTCTCCTGATCATCTCCGTCTATAGTCCAGGTTGAATTAAAGATTTTATGGCGACAATGCTCGCTATTGGCTTGGGCAAACATAATGAGTTCAACATCACTGGGGTTGCGCTCAAGCTTAATAAAACTCTCGGTGAGATAGTCAATCTCATCATCTGAAAGGGCTAGACCCAACGCTTGATTTGCCTTACCTAATGCATCCCTTCCATCGGTTAATAATGGAATCCTGCTTAAAGGGCGATCGGCTAAGGTTTGATATAAAGCGCTCGCCTCATTCACATCATTGATAACTACTTCAATCATGCGGTCATGCAATACTCCCAAAACAATTTGTACTTGCTCAGAATTTAAAGGTTTCTTGCTTTGCCATCCATATTGGATGCCACGCTCAAGACGCAATATATTCAAGCCACATTGGCGAGCGATATCAGTCGCTTTACTGGCCCATGGCGATAGCGTTCCAAAACGAGGAATAGCTATAGCAGATTGTTTGACAGCTCCCGCACCAAACCAAGAATCTTGAGATTTTAGTTTTGAGGAAAATGCCTGACCGTAGGTCAAGAGACTGGCCAATACTTCATTGTCCTTGGCGCCAAGTCCTAGCTCAGACCAAATAAAATGGAGATACTGAGCCTCTATGGACTCAAGATCAATTCCTTGAGCGGCAAGCGAAGCTAAAAGTCGCTGTTGGCGAAAGGATGAAAGGGCATCGGCCCCGGGCAAGAAACAGAATGAAGACATCCTGCGATTATAAGGTTTTGGTCACGCTAGGCGTCCATCCTGCAGATGTAATTGACGAGTGCACCGTGCGGCCAAGGCAGGATCATGGGTAACTAAAACTAAGGTTGAATTATTTTCCTGGTTTAACTCAAAAAGGAGCTCAATTACCCTATCTCCGCTCGCTCGATCCAAGCTTCCTGTAGGCTCATCAGCAAATAATATGGCGGGTTTATTGATAAATGCTCTGGCTAAGGCTACTCGCTGCTGCTCCCCGCCCGATAAGGTTTTTGGAAAGTGCTCTAACCGACTACCAAGCCCAACTTTTTCAAGCCAATGCTTAGCCTCTTGCCTTGCCTTAACCTCAGGGACAGCATTTAATTCCAATGGAAGCATGACGTTTTCGATGGCGTTAAGATGTGGCAATAATTGAAAGGATTGAAACACAAAACCTACATACTCACCCCTTAACTGTGCGCAAGCATCTTCATTTAAATTTCCCAGATTCTGGCCCATTAAACTAATATCACCAGTGCTCGGTCGATCTAAGCCAGCCAACAAGCTCAGTAAGGTGCTTTTTCCTGATCCGGAACTACCCACAATGGCAATACTCTCACCATGGTCTATTTGCAGGCTAATGTCGTGCAAAATAGTCAGGTCACCATCGCCTGTTGGAACAGTTTTGCCAATACATCTGGCATCAATAGTCTTAGGAGCATTACTCATGAAGGATGGGAACTTTAATTGTTAATAATGAAGCAGACTCACTTCTGGAATAAAAAATTTTTGCTTGCAGGCTTATTTTGCCTGTTTATTAGCTTTTCCTCTTGGGCCCAAACAAATCCATTGATATTAGTCTTGGGTGATAGCCTCTCTGCTGAATATGGCTTATCACGTGGATCTGGCTGGGTCAATTTATTAGAGCAACAACTTTTACAAGATCGTAGCCCTTGGTTGGTATTTAATTCCAGCATTAGCGGTGAAACAAGTTCTGGCGGGTTGTCCCGTCTACCCTCTTTGTTAGAGCAAAAAAGGCCCGGAATTATCATCATTGAGTTAGGCGCTAACGATGCACTCCGAGGGCTACCTTTGAGCGAAACAGAATCTAATTTACGAAATATGATCGTAAAGGGGAAAAAATCAGGTGCTAAGGTACTTTTACTTGGACTGCAGATACCGCCTAACTATGGGCAAAAATACACGGCTCAATTTAAGGCCTTATACCCGACTCTGGCAAGGGAAGAAAATATTCAGCTCTTACCATTTTTTCTAGAGGGTATTGCTACAAGACCTGAGCTGTTTCAGGCGGATCGAATACATCCTAATGAGCAAGCACAAAGCATTCTCTTTAAGAACGTATGGGGCTCAATGGCCCCATATCGTGACACGTTAAAACGCGCCCCTTAAATTAGCTGCCAGCACCATTTGAATTTGTTGGCTTAAGTGGGTTAATCACTTTCACATTGGCTGCACTGCGCCAATAAGCCATAAAGCCTGCAAACTCAGACTGAGCTTCCAGCGCCTGCATTTGCTGTTCTTGGGCTTTGTGGATTTTTGAATCAACCACATCAGGCTTTCTCACTTGATCAATGCGATAAAGAGTAGTGCCTAGACCTGGATTGGAGACTGAGACCACTACTGGTAAGGCATCTGCATTGACAGCCATCACATCATCCAAGGATGAGCCTAGTAAATTACCCGGCTTATTACGAGAAACCCAAGTGGCATTAGCAAAACCTGCAGCATTTTTCGGATCCTTCAGTAAAGCTGCATGTTTCTCAGCCGCAGCTGCTACTGCTAGTTTTTCGGCTGCACGTTGACTCACTTGACGCTTAACCTCTGTAGCCACTTCTGCATATGGAAGAATTTGGGCGGGGTGAAATGTCACCACACGAGCAGAAACAAATGTACCGGGTGCGATCTGAACCGCTTCGATATTGCGCTTATTTTTTAGTGCCTCGTCACCAAATAGGGACTGAACTACTTTTGAATTGGCTAAGGGATGATCTTTAGAAACGCCACCAGCTCCACCGCGAGTCACGCCCTTCTGAGTCTGAATACTCAGCTTTAATTTTTCGGCTGCGGGCTTAAGACTATCAGCTTGATCGTAAGTCAGATTTGAAAACTGATCTGCTTTTTCACTAAAGACTTTCGCATCTTCCTTAGGGTCAGCTCTCAGAACGATGTATTCCACGTCAATATATTCAGGGCTTTCAAATAACTTAGCATTGGCATCGTAGTAGGCGTGTAACTCATCAGATGAGGGATTCACTTTAACGATGTAATCTTTTGCATTAAATTGCAAGGCCTGAACCTGGCGTTCAGTTTCATATAAGGAGGAAACAATCTCAGCTAACTTAGGGGTAGCCAATTCGCTTCTTGCAACAGAATTGACCAATTGAGAAATTTTCAGATCAAAACTTTGACCAGCATAAAACTGCTCTTCATTCATGCCATTGCTAGCGAGCAATTGTTTAAAGCGATCGTCGTCAAAAGTGCCATCTTGGCGATATAACCCACGAATTTGAGGAATTTTTTGCAAGCTATTTACAAGCTCTTGTTTACCAACCTGGAGATTCAGATCATTTACAGCAAATCCTAGAATTCGTTGTTGCAGTAACTCATTCAAAATAGCCTGACGGAATGGAAGACTTTGAGCAATTTGAAGATTGCCCCCTACGCGCTGTGATTGGCGCTTTGCCGCAGCCTCAACTTCTTGAGCAGTAATAGATTTGCCGCCGATCTTCACAATGTCAGTTTCTTTGTCCATAAAACCGGAGTAGCTTGAAATACCAAAAAAGACAAAGGAAGGAACAATAAAAAGCATTAAAACTATTTGCAAAATCTTTTGATGCTTACGGACTGTATCGAACATGGATGGATCGCTTAGAAATTAATCAATTGTGCGAGTTTACTAGGCTTGGAGAGAGCCGATCTAATTAGCTTCGTTGAATTAAGCATTACCGTCAATTAATGCCTAATAATTTCTTAAATTTGCTTAAATAATAAGCAAGTTAACTCAGATGAGCAATGCAGATAATGGAAAGGGATTTGAATTTAAATCTACACAGCTAGGAACAAGAGCATGTTTCAGATAACTCGCTACTAAAAATGGGACAAGTTTTTAGATGTTGCATGAACTGGCGTAGGCACTCAACACTTGCTCCAAAACAGTGCGATACCACCACGCACAAATTTAGTCAGTTTGGTGCCTTGAAATTGCCACCCAAAATATATTGAGTGGTGGGCGCTGACGGGATCGAACCGCCGACATTCTGCGTGTAAGGCAGACGCTCTACCATCTGAGCTAAGCGCCCTAATTTAATACAG
>CAIMZP010000099.1 GCA_903846025.1 uncultured beta proteobacterium
AGTTCACTACGCTAAGCGAATCTCCACGCTCTTCGCTGTAGCCCATTGCCTGTTTAGCCAACTCGTTAATTTGTTTTTTTTCATCCTCGTTCAGCGGACGCGATGTCACCTTCCCATCCTTGTCTACCTCGTCCTTATGATTCACTACCACCGCTACTGATAGGCGCTTAATTCCGCCCATCGATTTTTGGGAGAAGCGCACGGTCTTATCCACTTCAAAATTAGTAGTAGTGTGCTTTTGAGAGTTTCCGGCTGCTTCTGCGCTAGCAGTAGCCTTTGGGTCCGTACTAAGTGGAGCGGTCGCATTTGCTGGAGGTTGATTGCTTAAAGCGCCAGGGACTCCAGATGCAGCCCCAGAACCGGCAGAACCCGCACCAGAAACAATTGACTCATTTTTTTGTAGGCTGCGAATGACAGCAGTTTCAGGATTTTGGTTGGGTTTAAATATTTCATCAGCTTGCTCACTGCGTGAAAAGTCAATTTCTGCATTCGCCTCAGCATGGACATTTTTCTCACCCACAATCGGCGCAATGATTGCCTCGACTCGCGCAACAATCCCCTTTTGCATCTCTTCAATGTATTTAAGACGACTAGGATCAAGCATTTCCGCATCGCCTTTTTTACTTGGGTCCGATAGTAAGTTGCCATTCTGATCAACGACATTTACATTGGAAATATCCAGATTGGGAACGCTGCTCGATACCAAGTGCACCACGGCACTGACTTGACGCGGATCCATAGAGCGCCCAGGTTGTAATTTGATTAATACTGATGCTGTAGCCTTTTGCATGTCCCTTACAAATACAGTTGATTTGGGAATGGCCAGATGAACGCGCGCATTCTCAACTACTGAGATGGCTTGAATACTTTTTTCAATCTCCCCTTCTAGCGCACGCTGAAAATTTACCTGCTCAACAAACTGAGATACGCCAAACTTTTGATTTTCTAAGAGCTCAAAGCCAACATTGCCGCCCTTAGGAAGACCCATTGATGCTAATTTGAGACGCACTTGATAAACTTGGTCGGAGGGAACCATAATTGCGCCACCCCCATCTGCAACTTTATAAGGCAAATTCATCTGCTCCAATACAGCGACAATAGCGCCTCCGTCTTTATCGCTAAAGTTTGAAAAGACTACGCGGTACTTTGGCTCTTGGGACCACATCCAAAATGCTGCCATGACCGCTATTACTGCGGCACTACCGATACCCAGAAGAATTTTGCTATTGATGCCTTTTATTAAATCTAGCATGTCGGCACCATATACAAAGAGTCTGATTTAAAACAATATGAGCGGTTTATCCACATAAATAAATTTGACCGACCCTTAAGTAATTAGATTATTTGACGTAATTATCAGTAGGGCCAACTTGTTTCAATTGCAGGAATAAGCCCTTTTTTTCCTTCTTATTACCTCATCCCAATCCATTTGCTGCTGTTACATTACCTTTCATAGAGATTTCAAAGGCAGAGGAAGAACATCATGAATATTGGGGCTATTGATTCTGGTCGTATCCAGTCCATGCTTACTCAACTAAAAGCTGCTGCGGCCGATCGCCCTGCAATACCAAGTCAAGCCATCAGCAAAATTGGCGATCATGACTTAATCACTAAAACCCAAAAGAGTAATTCCGCCCCTACTGTGGACTTTGCTGCGGCACTGAGGTCTTCGCTAGACTCAGTTAACTCCTCTCAATCCAAAGCCGAGGAAATGGGCAAAAGTTTTGCTTTAGGTGACGATAGCGTGGGCCTCTCCGATGTAATGATTGCCGGACAAAAGGCTAGCATCTCATTTCAAGCTACCGTGCAAGTAAGAAATAAGTTAGTTTCCGCATATCACGATATTATGAATATGCAGGTTTAAGCTTTTCCTGCTCCAAACGATATAGCCACGCCAAGACTTCGGCAATCGCCGTATAGAGCTCAGGTGGAATGTGATCATCTAGGTCAACTTGCATTAATAATCCAACCAACTCCTTGGACTGGTGCACATACAC
>CAIMZP010000100.1 GCA_903846025.1 uncultured beta proteobacterium
TATGAAAGAAAACCCACCAGATATGTTTGCTTAACAACAGATTGAATTCCATTAAAAAAACCCAGCACTGCTGGGAATTTTTAATGGCTAGTTAGGACTTCGCTGAGCTGGTGAATCAGATTCTTTCTCGCTCGTATGGCATGCAATTCCGATAGTTCAGAAGCTTTTTTCTCATCCCCGTTTTTAATTGCATCAGCAATTGCCTGATGCTCATCCCAGATAGCTGACCGTTGCGTGGATTGTAAAACAGCACCCATAACTCTTCGCAGATGAACCCAGTGTAAGTGAGCACTTTTAGCAATCAAAGGATTTTCAGAGGCTTCATAAATAGCGCTATGAAAGGCCATGTCAGCATCGATTAGTGCTCTAACATCCCCTTTTTCTGAAATAGAGCGGCCATTCTGGATTAATGCGGGATCAATGACACATTTCTTTTGCGCCGCTAATTTTGCGGCTAGAGAGTCAAGCGCACCACGCACTTCATAAAGCTTATCAATCCATTCAATATTGAGTGCTGTGACTTGAACCCCTCTCCCGGGGGCGTCTTCTACAAAACCATCATTTTTTAACATGCGAAGGGCTTGTAAGACCGGCAAGCGTGATACGTTCATTTGCTCAGCAATTTCTTCCTGAGTAATTCTGGTGCCTGGAGGTAGTGAGCCGTCACTAATAGCGTCAAGCAGGGCTTTATAAACTGCGTCGACATAGTCAGTTCTTGCGGGAAGTTTATTCAGTTGAGACAGCATCTACTTTTCAGGGTTCTAAGGGCTTGATGGAGGTAGTTTTACACAGTATGAGTGTTCAAAAACTATAATATACTCTGTATACAGTATACGGAGTACGTAAAATAGTAAAAAAACAGGAGATCCTAGGAATGACAACTAAGCAAGAACAGGCGGAAAAGAAGGTTAGTGCATCAGCTGGTTCAGCAGCAACAACTAAAAAATTGGTGCCTTTTGGTGGTTATTACACCAATAAAGTTCCAGGGCATGATCCAGAGTTAACGGAAGTTGGGCCTGGCACTCCTATGGGTGAGTACATGCGCGGTTTTTGGCATCCGGTTTGTATGTCAATTGAACTGACGGATACACCCAGGTTTTTGACGATCTTAGGAGAGGAATTAGTCGCCTTTCGTGATGGCAGCGGTAGCGTTGGTGTATTGCATGCACATTGTGTGCATCGCGGTGCATCACTTGAGTACGGCTTGATTCAGGAGCATGGGATTAAATGTTGTTATCACGGCATGGTGTTTGACGTAGACGGCACTTGTCTGAATGCGCCCTTTCCTAGAGGTGAAGAGGCAGAAGCTGAAAAATATGCCTGCTCAATTCAGCAAGGTGCTTATAAAGCTTTTGAAAAAAATGGTTTGGTTTTTGCATACATGGGGCTGCCAGATAAGGAGCCGCCATTCCCAGAGTGGGAGGCAGACTTTACTGTTGCAGAAGGTGACGAGTTAGTTCCTTATAGCAATTTTCAGCACTGCAATTGGTTGCAGGTACAAGATAATGCAGCAGATAATTTTCACACTGCTGAATTACATGCAGCTAAAAATGTGGTGGGTGGGCACTACCAGGGAACAACCTTTGATGAGGTAGGTGCGCCAACCATGGAAGTTCATCCTGATATGCAATTTGTGCCCATTCATGGCGGTCGTGGTTTAGCTTGTTCAGGTGCACGTCGTGTGAATAATGACAAATTATTTATCCGTGTACAGCATCAAGTACTTCCAAACTTAAGTCTGCATGCCTATACGTCTGAAGATGGCTCAAATAAAAAATTATTTAGCCGCTTTCATATTATTCGCTGGACAGTTCCAGTCGATGACTTTAATAGCAAAATGATTGGTTGGCGTGTAATGGGCCCTGGCATCGATACTCGCGGCATTGGTCAAAAAGAACTTGTGGGATACGAGTCCATTGACTTCTTGGACGGACAAGTTGCATTGCGTAGGGCAGAGCGCTTTGGTAATCACGCGATTAACGATATCGTAGAGATTCCTGCCGATCACAGATCCAGGTCGAATTACAAGATGGCTCAATATGCACCTGGTGACTATGAGGCAATTATTAGTCAGCGACCCATCGCAATTCATGCATTAGAGAACCCAACAAAGTTTGATGCAGGTCCTTATCTCTTTAGAAAAATGTTGCGTGATGCAGTTCGTGGATCCAATCCGGCGGCTAGTGCAGAAGCATTTTCTGAGTGGCTAAAAGAAGTTGGTGGGGCGCCTAATAGCTACTGTTCTGGCAATGTATTTGAGCTACCTATTGGCGCAACTACAGAAGAGGAAGTTGCACAAAGACGTTTTGTTGCCAAAGGAGTGATTGCCATTCTTACTGAAAGCGAACAATACAAGGGTAAAGAGCGTATTGAGTTTGTTAAGAACAAGATGGAAGAACTTGAGCAGACTGCAAAAGGCCAATTTAAACATTAATCTAAGTATTGAAAGAGATGGGCTGTGCTTATAGCCCATCTCTTTTTTGGAGCGAGACAAAAAAGTGGCCGACAAAAAATTACTACAATTAAAAATAAAACAAATCCGTCATGAGGCTAGCGCAATTCATTCGTATGAGCTAGTTTCTGAAGATGGAGAAGCATTGCCACCTTTTGATGCAGGTTCACATATTGATCTGCATTTACCATCAGGCGCTATCCGTCAGTACTCTTTGAGTAATGACCCTGTAGAAAAGAATCGTTATGTAGTTGGAGTATTGCGTGATGAGCACGGACGCGGTGGCTCAAAAGAAGTTCATAAGGCACTCAGAGTGGGCGATTCCGTGTCAGTAAGCAATCCGCGCAATCATTTTCAGCTGGATGAATCCGCTAAGAAAGTCATTTTATTGGCCGGTGGTATTGGTATTACTCCCCTGAAGTCGATGAGTCATCGCCTGAAATCTTTAGGCATCCCATTTGAACTCCATTACTGCGCACGCTCCCAAGAAAATATTGCATTTCACCAGGAGCTTCGGAATTTATCGGATGCAGGTGAAGTTCAGTTCCATTTGGATGGCGGTATTCCTGGCAATGGTTTGAATATTACGGAAATGGTTCGGGTGCTTGAGGCTGGCTCCCATCTCTATTACTGTGGGCCAGCGGGATTCATGAAGGCATGTGCTCAAGCTGCAAAAGAACGGAGTGATATTCATGTTCATTTTGAACACTTCAAGCCTCCTGAAAAAGAGGGCGGTCAAGCCGAGATTAATGTAGATGCTGGTGAATTAGCGATTCAAATTCAGAGCACTGGCCAAAAAATAGCCCTCTTGCGATCGGAGTCATTAATTGATGCGTTGGCAAAACTAGGAGTTGAGGTCTCTACTTCATGTCAATCAGGTCTTTGCGGCACCTGTAAAACACGCTACATCAGTGGAGATGTAGAGCATGGAGATTGTATTTTGAGTGATGCTGAACATGCAGAATATTTAACTCCTTGTATCTCTCATGTAAAAAGTGGAACATTGGTTCTCGATTTGTAAAAGAACTTTTAATAGACTTTATTTCTTTGTCAAAATATCAAAAAATCTACATATTAGGCGCAGGCGCAGTAGGCTGTTACTTCGGTGGCATGCTGGCGCGCGCTGGTCATGATGTCACCCTGATTGGGAGATCTGAACGGGTCCAAGCGATTAATGAGTTTGGCCTCGAGATGGACTGTAAATCCTTTCAAGAGCTTGTGAGTATTCGGGCTTCTGATGATTTGTCTGTTTTGGAGGATGCTGATCTAGTTTTGCTTAGTGTGAAATCTCTAGATACAGAAAAAACCATAAAAGCGATTGCATCGATAGTGCCTAGTCATGCAGTCATTCTGAGCTTACAAAATGGTGTAGCTAATGTAGATATCGCTACGCAATGGATTTCAAATTCAGTGTATGCGGCAGTTGTTTATGTCGCTACAGGAATGCTCGGGCAAAGAACTATGAAACATCATGGTAGGGGTGAGCTCTATGTCGGAACACTGCAGCCAGCCAAAGAGTGGGATCAGGAAAATCTCGCTGCTATTTGTAAGCTATTTGAAGGTGCGGGCGTTCCTTGCTCCATAGCGCAACACATTAAGAAGGACATGTGGTTAAAGTTCTTGGTGAATTGCACTTACAACGCCATCTCCGGTATTGGTCAAATTACCTACGGAGAGATGGTGCGCGTTCCCGAGATCATTCAACA
>CAIMZP010000101.1 GCA_903846025.1 uncultured beta proteobacterium
AAGATTCGACCCAAATTGAGGTGGAGCTTTTACCTGCAAAAGGCTATTACATTTATCAAAATTCCCTGAAATTTCAGGTAGGTGTTTTGGAAAATAAGCTTATTACGGTAAAGCCAGCTTTGCCACGAGGCATTGATAAGTTTGATGAAACCTTTCAAAAAAAGCTTCAGGTTTATAAGCAAGCAATAATTATTTTATTAGAGGCAAAGCCTCAAGCAGGTAAGCCAATTTATGTTGAGGTGGAGCTGCAAGGGTGCGCAGAGGCGGGTATTTGTTACCCACCAATGACAGCAAAATTAATGCTAGCTGGACCTGGCGTCAAGGTGGCGCCGATCCCTGAAGAATCTGAAGGTGCCAAACTACATCTAGAGACGAATAATAGTCCTTCAAGCTTATTTGATCTTTGGCACGAACGCGATGACATTAATGCGATTAATCGTTTTTTAGAAAATACTACTCCCGCATATTTATTTTTAGCATTCTTTATCTTGGGTTTAGCTTTAGCCTTTACACCATGCGTACTACCTATGCTGCCAATCATGTCAAGCGTAGTATTCGGTACTCAAGGTAAGAAACCTATTTCAAAGCGCCGTGCAAGTCTGTTGGCGGTGGCTTATGTACTTGGTATGGCGTCTGTCTATGCTTTGGCTGGAGTGTTGATGGCCGCTCTAGGCGCTAGTGTTCAACGAGCTCTGCAAAGTCCCATAGCCTTAGGCGGGTTTGCTTTGCTATTGCTACTTTTATCAGGAAGCCTGTTTGGGTTTTATCATTTGCGTCTCCCCCATTCTTGGCACCATCAAATTGATCGTTTGGCTGGGCGGCAAAAAGGGGGTAGTGTGATCGGCGCTCTCGCCCTAGGTGGAATTTCAACTCTAGTTGCAAGCCCCTGTATCACTGCTCCTTTAGCTGGTGTCCTCACTTTTATAGCGCAAACGGGTTCTATGAGTCTGGGCGCTGGATTGCTCTTTGTAATGGCATTGGGAATGGGCCTGCCATTACTTTTTATAGCTATTGAAGCGCGGGCATTTATCCCCTCAACTGGGATGTGGATGGTTTGGTTGCAACGTTTTTTAGGGCTTCTATTGGTGGCGACTGCCTTGTGGATTGCATCTCCTTTGCTTCAGAAAAATATCAGTGCAAAAGATGGCAAATCATTAAATGGTCAGCTTCAACATCAAGTGGGAAATCTTTCATTTAATGTCATTCAATCCAATTCTGAATTGGATCAATACTTAGCACAAGCAAAAGAAGGCAAAAAATTAGTTCTCTTGGATTTTTATGCTGACTGGTGCATCAGCTGCAAGGAGATGGAATTAAATACATTCTCTAATTCTGATGTTAGCAAGCAGTTACAACCATTTATTTTGCTTCAGGCAGATGTGACAAAAAATAGCATTGATAACCAAGCTTTACTAAAACGCTTTGGTTTATTTGGCCCACCCGGTATTTTGATTTTTGATCAAGAGTCATCTGAACTCAAAAGCCAGCGGATCATTGGATACATGCCACCACAACGTTTTCTGGAGCGCCTGAAGAAAGTCGTGATTAAAGATTAATTATTGATTTGCTTTTAAAAGACGTGCAGCTTCCAGCGCAAAATAAGTTAAAACACCATTGGCACCAGCACGCTTAAATGCAAGCAAAGACTCGATCATGACAGCATCGTGATCTAGCCAACCATTTTGCGCGGCAGCTTTGAGCATCGCATATTCACCGCTCACTTGGTAAGCGTAAGTGGGGTAATGAAACGTTTCTTTTACGCGGCGCACGATATCCAAATATGGCATGCCAGGCTTAACCATCACCATGTCAGCTCCCTCGCTAATGTCTAAGGCCACCTCCCGCAAAGCCTCATCACCATTAGCGAAATCCATTTGATACGTTTTTTTATCCGCCTTACCTAAATTTTGTGCAGAACCAACCGCATCGCGGAAGGGGCCGTAAAAAGCAGATGCATATTTAGCAGAGTAAGCCATGATGCGGGTATGAATGAGATTATTTTGTTCGAGTACTTCACGAATTTTTCTAATGCGGCCATCCATCATGTCTGATGGAGCAACAATATCAACACCTGCTTGTGCCTGCGTTAGTGCTTGCTGAACCAAGATGGCAGTCGTCTCGTCATTGAGAATTCGGTTTTCAGAATCCAAAACACCATCTTGACCATGACTTGTGTAGGGATCCAAAGCAACGTCAGTCATGATGCCCAGATTGGGAAAGCGTTTTTTAAGTTCGCGAACGGCTCTCGGAATCAATCCATCAGGATTGCTCGCTTCTTTTCCATCGGGTGTTTTTAAGGGGGACTCAATCACAGGGAAAAGTGCCATTACTGGGATACCTAGGTCAACACACTCTTGTGCCACCTCAAAAAGTAAATCCAATGAAACACGATGAATGCCTGGCATGGATGCAATTGGCTCAGATTTCTGATTACCCTCTAACAAAAAGACGGGATAAATTAAATCACTAGCGCTAAGAGAGTGCTCTTGCATCAGGCGCCGAGACCAATCGTCCCGTCGCATACGACGTGGACGGTGAATGGGAAAACTGAGTAAGGGATTAGCTTGTGATTTCATCTTCAGGGGCTTTCGCTTCGAATAACCATTTAATAACAATATTGTTGGCCTCTTCAAGACCAATGCGTTTAGTGCTAGAGAATAGCTGTGCCGTTAGTTTCTTTGAGTCGCCCGTGCCACCAGGAAGGACAGGGTCATATTGCTGCAGCTGCTTTCTGACTGCGTCAAGAGAATGCTTACATTCACTTTTATTGAGCTTGTCACATTTACTGAGCAGAATATGAATAGGCTTGCCAGTAGGAACAAACCATTTAATCATTTGCTCATCCAGATCAGTAATGCCACGCCTAGAATCCACAATCAGAACCATCCCGACCAACTGCTCACGTTCCTGGAGATAATCGCTAAGGAGATCATTCCAATGGTATTTGGTTTCCCGATTGACCGCTGCATAGCCGTAGCCTGGTAAATCTACCAAATAGGCCAAAAGATCATCTTTTGCAAAAATGCCAAAATAATTGATATGTTGAGTGCGACCAGGTGTTTTACTGGAAAAAGCCAGTCTTTTTTGATTGCAAAGCACATTAATAGCACTCGATTTACCTGCGTTTGAGCGGCCTGCAAAGGCAACTTCGCGCAAAGGGGTGGCCGGTAGGCAATGGGTATCATTGACTGTTGTGGCAAATCGGGCTTGAAAGAGTTTAGACATGTCCAGAAGCTATTGTAAAATCACGCAAAATCATGAAATATCTCATGGTGTTGGGTAAAAGGTTGTAAAAGTAGGGCCTAAACACTTTTAGGAATTTTTGCCAAGGTAAACATAATGCGTCAAACCTCCCAAATCTCCAAATTAACTAGCTTAAGTGCTGGTTTCCTTGCTCTTAGCTTAACTGTTTTTTGCGCATCTTTTTCAGCCTCTGCTCTGGCTAATGATGCAATGCCCGCTGCACCAGCAGCGGAAGCCGTCAAGCCAGAAGTTCCAGGTAAGCCCAAATCAGACCCGGCAGCTGGCGAAGCCCTCTATTCCAATGGCGATGTTAGTCGTGGTGTGGTGGCTTGCGTAAGCTGCCATGGTGCAAACGGTAAGAGTGCCTCAGGCACTTGGCCCAAGCTAGCGGCCCAGCATGCTGCTTACACAGCCAAGCAATTAAAGAACTTTAAAGAGGGCACTCGTGCCAACCCGGTCATGATGGGCATGGCAGCCGCTTTGACAGAACAAGACATGGTAAATATTGCAGCTTACATGGCAAAGCAAGAGCCGTCCTTAGGGGTTGCTCAAAATAAAGAGACAATTGAGCTTGGTCAAAGCATTTACCGTGGCGGCATCGCTGCCAAAGGTGTGCCAGCATGCGCTGCATGTCATAGTCCAACTGGGGCTGGTATTCCAGCCCAGTACCCCCGTTTAAGCGGTCAATGGGCCGAGTATTCCACTGCCCAATTAATGGCATTTCGTGAAGGGGTACGAAAGAATAGTGCTCAGATGACCATTATTGCCACCAAGCTTTCAGATCAAGAGATGAAAGCAGTTGCCGACTACATGGCTGGCTTGCATTAATCAACACTAGTATCAAAAACAAAACCCCACTCTATTTAGTGGGGTTTTTTATTGCCTGCTTATTTTGGCAAAACAGTTTCATTGGCAAAAAGATCGACCATCTTTTCCCTAGCGCGAATGAGAAAGGCTTTATTGCCATCCACCATGATTTCTGCGGGCTTTGGCCGGGTGTTGTAGTTAGATGCCATAACAAAACCATAGGCACCTGCGGATAGAATTGCCAATAGATCGCCCTCTTCAACCGCTAAAGAGCGGTCTTTTCCAAGCCAATCGCCGGATTCACAAACAGGGCCAACAATATCGTAAGTGACATTCTCCACTGCTTTAGTTTGGACTGGCACGATCCCGTGATAAGCCTCATAAAGAGCGGGGCGCATTAATTCAGTCATGGCCGCATCGACAATGCAAAAGTTTTTTTCGACACCGGGCTTGAGATATTCAACTTGAGTGAGCAGTACACCCGCATTACCCACCAAGGATCTGCCCGGCTCTAGAACAAGGTCAAGATACCCAAAGCCACGTTCAGCTACACGATTGAGTAGGGCATTAGTAAATTCAGTGATGTCAGGTGGACACTCTGCGCCATAAGAAATTCCAAGGCCGCCACCTAAATCTAGATGATGTATTTCAATACCTTCTTTTTTCAACTGGGCCACTAAGTCAAGCACCTTATCTACAGCATCCAAATAAGGAGAGGTGGTGGTGATCTGGGAGCCAATATGACAATCAATTCCGACCACGTCAATTTGTGAGAGCAAAGCTGCTTCGCGATAGGTCTTTAATACCTCGTGATATGCAATGCCAAATTTATTACCCTTTAATCCAGTAGAAATATAAGGATGGGTTTGTGCATCCACATCAGGATTCACGCGCAAGGAAATCGGCGCTCGGCAATGGAGCTCTTTTGCAACCCGATTAATTTTGTGAAGCTCGGAAATCGACTCAACATTAATGCACTTAACACCTGCTTTTAAAGCTTGCGCAATTTCATCGGCAGATTTACCAACGCCTGCAAATACGAGGCTCTGCGGATCAGCTCCGATTGCTAGTGCACGAGCCAATTCACCGCCGCTGACTAAATCAAAGCCAGAGCCTAATTGGCGAAGGCAATCAATTACCGCTAAATTACTGTTTGCCTTCATGGCGTAATGGATGCGGGCTCGTCGCTTGCCGGTGGCATCAATGCACGCGCGGTCATATGCTTGGTAAGCTTCAGTAAGTGCTTTTTTGCTATAAACATAAAGAGGGGTGCCAAACTCTTTAGCAAGCTGTGCCAAAGGAACTTCTTCAGCGTACCAATTGCCTCCACGATCAGTAAAGCCAATAAGGTGGGGGAGTGGAATTGCAGTACGGGTCATTTCGCGGCCGATGAGGATTTGGTTTCAGTAGGGCTTTGTGGGGGATAGAGCTTGCCTTTAGGCTCCGGATCACTAGGCGGAAGTGGAGCTACCGGCACATTTGGCAAATATAGG
The DNA here is from genome assembly GCA_903846025.1 of uncultured beta proteobacterium. Lineage (GTDB taxonomy): Bacteria > Pseudomonadota > Gammaproteobacteria > Burkholderiales > Burkholderiaceae > Polynucleobacter. The sequence continues at coordinate 5,544 of CAIMZP010000101.1, forward strand.
GGCCCTCTAACCCCACATCCAGCAAGGGCTATTAGGACTGCAATAGGAAGAGTTCTTCTAAGAATCGCTATCATGAATGTCTCTAAAACGAATGATTGAATATAGCATGCAGGACTCTAATATGAAGCCAAACGATTCGGACGTAGAAAGTATTGATGACAAACAATTTCATCAATTGGGAGGTCGTTTACTAGAGTCAATAGAAGCTGCGCTAGAAACTGCAGATGAGGCTTTGGACCTTGATTTAGATATTGAACGGCAAGGTGGCAATGTCATTAATATTCGATTTAGAGATCGTAGTGTGATCGTGGTCAATACCCAACCTCCTCTGCATGAAATCTGGGTAGCCGCTAAATCGGGCGGTTATCACTATCGATGGGCTGGAACTTTAGCTAAACCCCTTTGGTTGGATACCAAGACGGGGCACGAGTTACTCAGTGATTTATCCGAATTTGCTAGTGCACAAGCGGGTCAGCAGATTCATATTTAACTTGCCTAATTTGAGGCTGGGTTATTTAAATTAAATGGCGCCAGTCGCAATCAAAGTTTCAATGACCAAGGCGTCAGATACGTTTTTAATTTGAGCGTTACCGATATGCTCTAAAACTACATAACGAATTTGACCGCCCTCAGTTTTTTTATCCACCTGCATCAACTCCAAATAACGCTCTGCCCCAAATTTGGGGGGCTGAGTAGGCAGGTTAACTGATTTGATAATGTTGGTTAAACGATCTACTTCAGCTTGACTGAGCTGATTTAAGCGGTAGGATAAATTGGCCGCCATCACCATGCCACAACCGACGGCCTCACCATGAAGCCATTTACCATAACCCATGCCAGCTTCAATAGCGTGACCAAAAGTATGGCCAAAGTTTAGTGTGGCACGAATGCCACCTTCTCTTTCATCTGCAGAAACAACAGCAGATTTAATTTCGCAAGACCGTAAGACTGCATGTGCCATCGCCTCGGTATCACAAGCTAAAAGTGATTTTGCGTTAGCTTCTATCCAGTTTAGGAATTGGGCATCAGCAATTGCGCCATGCTTTATAACCTCAGCCAAGCCTGCAGAAAGTTCTCGCGGAGGCAATGTTTTTAAGGTATTGAGATCAGCGATCACCGCGACTGGCTGATGAAATGCCCCAATCATGTTTTTTCCAAGTGGGTGGTTAATGCCTGTCTTCCCGCCAACTGAAGAGTCGACTTGAGCCAGCAATGTAGTTGGAACTTGAATGAAACGGATACCACGCATAAAACTCGCAGCGGCAAATCCAGTCATATCTCCAATGACTCCGCCACCCAAGGCAACCAACATCGTTTGGCGATCAGCTCCATGTTTTAAGAGTTCATCAAATATGAGTTGGAGATTTTGCCAGTCTTTATAAGATTCGCCATCTGGTAGGGTGATGGTTCTTACCGGTTTACCGAGTTTTGCTAGGGTCTGAGTCAAGCGTTGTGCATATAAAGGCGCAACAGTGGTATTGGTAACAATGTAAATCGAAGTTGCTTGTTTGCAGGCGTCAAACAACTCAGGCTGTTCAATCAGGTCTGTACCAATGTGAATAGGGTAGCTACGACTGCCGAGATCAACTTCAAGAGTTTTCATAAATTTCAGGTTGAGAGTTCAAGTTGCATGATTAAAGTATTGACCAATTGGTTAACGCTGGGCTTGCCAGTCTCGATAACATGGTCTGCGATTTCTCGGTAAAGTGGGTCGCGAAGGGTATATAAGTTTTCTAGGATTTTCTTCGCATCACCATTGCGAAGCAGTGGCCTACCTTCACCACCTCTAGTGCGATGAAAGAGCTCCATGGGGTTAGCATGCAAATAAATAACTGTTCCTCGCTTACTAAGGGCTTGGCGATTCTCAGGAAGAAGTATGGCGCCACCACCAGTGGCTAAGACAAGATCGTTTTCGGAGGTAAGTTCTTGAATGGCTTGAGACTCGCGCTTTCTAAAGCCATCTTCACCTTCCATTTCAAAGATAACTGGAATTTTGACCCCACAGCGGTCTTCAATAACTTGGTCCGCATCCTGAAAGCGCCGCCCTAATTTTTTTGCTAGCAATTTACCGACGGTCGACTTTCCAGCGCCCATGAGGCCAATCAGAAAGATATTGTTTGATAAAGAGTTCACCTTATGATTTTATCAATTTGCTTGGATAATCTGATTATTAATGGTGAGAGTATTAATAAGTCGTAAAGATGGGCCCAACCAAATCAGCAAAGCAAGTTGAGATGTTTCTGTTTAAATAATTGGTAGCGCTAAATTCTTGGAGTCTGCAAATCTACGCTATGGCATTCCATCTACCGATCTGTATGTAGCCCTCGATATTCTGCATACTGTACAAACCAACATAAGATGCCTATAAATAGGTGATTAAATTAAAGAGTTCTTTAATAAGGAATGCGATATATATAAATTTCATTGTTTTTTATACATATAATGTATTATATGTATAGTTTTTACGATTTTCTATATATATCACTAAAATGACCTTCTTAACCAATCTACAAGCACTCAATCCAGCACGTTTTGATCGAGCTGATGTTCTCAAAAAGCTGGCGTCAGCAAGTCGGGCGCTTGCCGAACTCAAGGGTCTGGTTAAAGCCATCCCAAATCAAGGTTTATTAGTAGGAATTATAGGATTGCAGGAGGCAAAGTTTAGTTCTGAAATTGAAAATATTGTCACGACGAACGATGAGCTTTTTAGCGGAGAAATTTCCCCTGAAGCCTCAATCAATGCAGCAACAAAAGAAGTCCTCCGATATAGCAAGGCACTGCATCTTGGTCTGGATCTAGTTCAGAGTTCGGGATTCATTACTAACAATCACATTATTGCAATTCAATCAGCCCTAGAGCAGAACAATGCAGGATTTCGAGTTCTGCCCGGAACAGCATTCAAGGATGGGGCCGGTCGTATTATTTACACGCCGCCACAAGATCCACGTGAGGTCATTTCGCTGATGAGCTCCTTGGAGCAATTTATAAATGATCCCAGCTTATTTGAAGTAGATCCATTGATTAAGATGGCGCTAATTCATCATCAGTTCGAGAGTATTCACCCCTTCTATAATGGTAACGGGCGAACTGGCCGAATTATTAATATTCTGTATTTGGTAATGGAAGGGTTATTGGATAACCCAGTCGTTTACCTTAGTGGTTATATCGTCCGAAATAAATCTACCTACTATGAACTTTTACAGTCGGCCAGAGAAGCTGATGCGTGGGAGGATTGGGTTCTCTATATGCTCGATGCGGTTGAGAAAAGCTCAATTGATGCGATCGTGATGGTGCAAAAAATAAAAGAAGCGATGCGGGACTATAAGGCGCGCATTCGAGAAGAATTTAAGTTCTATAGCCAAGACTTGATTGACGCTCTGTTCAGGCAGCCTTACACCAAGATTGAGTTAATTGAACGGGCCCTAAAGGTCTCCCGCCTTACGGCTACCAGTTACCTCAATGCTCTAGTCGAGGCGGAATTTTTGGAGAGAGAAAAACGAGGGCGGGGCTACTATTACATTAACAAGGCCCTAAGGGACGTTGCAATTGGAGGGTAGCCAGCAATTGAAGTCGAGACCATAAAATTCAATTAAAACAGTTACTTAAAGGAAGTCTCGCAATGAATGCTGTTGGATTTTACTTAATTACGGAGATGATTTTAAAAAAATAGAAATATACCTTTTTTGTAAAAGTAAATTTCAGGATAACCCGCAGAGCCATATAGCACTGAGCGGTCGAGTCTCAAGTTGCGTTGTGGATGACATTTTTATGGAATTACCTAATCAACCTATAATTTGAACCTATGGCTATACCCCCAAAAGACAAGCCACCGCTTAATCAGCGGTTTAGCCGACAAACTGATAGACGTTTAAGTCAGCAAAGGGCGGTACCTTCTTCGCATGGAAAATCTGGAAGCAGTCCCCTCATAAAGGCTTTGCTCATTATTTGCCTAGCTTTTGCTGTGATGTTTACTTTATTGCTGGGCTATGCCTTTTTGATAGCCAAACCCAATCTACCCAAAATTTCAGCTTTACTGGATTACAACCCGAAAACGCCATTACGAATCTATACGGCGGATAAGGTACTGATTGGCGAGTTTGGGGAAGAGCGCCGCAAGGTAACTCCATTAAGCGAAATACCATTAAGCATGCGTAATGCAGTCTTGGCGATTGAGGACGATCGCTTTTATTCTCATGGTGGCGTTGATTACGTGGGGATCTTAAGGGCGACATTAACCAATTTGCGAGGGCATTTATCTCAGGGCGCCTCGACAATCACCATGCAGGTGGCCCGGAATTTTTTTCTTAGTAACGAAAAAACCTTTAGTCGGAAGATTTACGAAGTCTTGTTAGCTTGGGAAATTGAATCTCAATTAAGTAAAGACAAGATTTTAGAGATTTACATGAACCAGATATTTTTAGGTCAAAGAGCATTTGGATTTTCGAGTGCGGCACAAATTTATTTTGGAATTGAGCTCAAAGATATAACGATTGCCCAGTCTGCAATGCTGGCTGGTTTGCCTAAGGCGCCATCAGCCTATAACCCAGTAACCAATTTTCGACGTGCAAAGATTCGCCAAGAATATATCTTGCAGCGGATGAGGGATTTGGGTTACATCACCACTGACGAATATCAAAAGGCGATGGCCGAAGAGCTTCATATTCGTGGGCTTGGTAATGAATTTAGCGTCCGCGCTGATTTCCCTGCAGAAATGGTGCGCCAATTACTATTTACCCAATATGGTGAGGCGATCTATTCGCAGGGTGTTGAGGTTTACACGACCATCTTAAAAGCAGACCAAGATGCCGCTTATAAAGCAGTACGCCGTGGTATTTTTGAATATGACCTTCGTCATGCCTATCGTGGCCCCGAGGGATTTATTGATCTACCAGGGGATTTGATCAAACGCCAACGTGCAATTGACGAGGCTTTGCTGGCTTACCCACAGTTAGATGATTTACAGTCAGGCGTGGTTCTGGAGGTAAAGCCAAAAGAGATGCAAGTCATGATTGCTACTGGGGACACTATTACCATTAAGGCTGATGGATTGAAGCTAGCAGCCGCCTCAATCACGGATAGTAGCCAACCTAAAAAACATTTACGTCCTGGCGCAGTTGTGCGATTGCTCTTAGATGGTGGTGTTTGGAAGTTGGCGCAACTCCCTCAAGTAGAGGCAGCTTTTGTCTCTCTGAATGCAGAGACTGGAGCGATTCGCTCTTTGGTCGGGGGTTTTGATTTCCGTCGCAATCAATTTAATCACGTTACACAAGCATTGCGTCAGCCTGGCTCCTCATTTAAACCCTTTATCTATGCCGCAGCCATTGAAAAAGGTTTTTCACCGAGCACTATGGTCAATGATGCTCCTTTGTCTATTGGCAGCATGGAGACTGGTAGTCAGGCATGGGAGCCAAAAAACTATGACGGTAAGTACGATGGAATGATGCGTTTACGCAATGCTTTGGCAAAGTCTAAAAACGTAGTTTCTGTACGAATCCTGCGTGCCATTGGTCCATCCTATGCGCAAGAATATATTCAGCGTTTTGGTTTTGAGCCAGAAAAACACCCACCTTATTTAACGATGGCATTAGGTGCTGGTTCTGTAACACCACTACAAATGGCTGCCGCTTATAGTGTCTTTGCAAATGGCGGTTATCGTGTTGATCCCTACCTAATAGACAAGATGATTGACTCAAAAGGAGCTGTTTTATTTGAGGCAAAACCAACCCATGCCCGTGAAGATGCAACCCGAGTGTTAGATGCCCGCACTGCTTTTGTCATGGATAGCATGTTGCAAGAGGTTACCAAGACAGGAACAGCTGCAAGTGCTAGAGGTAAATTGGGTCGCACTGATATTGCTGGTAAAACGGGTACAACTAACGACTCCCACGATGCTTGGTTCGCTGGCTATAACCCTAAAGTAGTAGCAGTTTCATGGATTGGCTTTGATAAGCCAGCTAGCCTAGGTGATCGTGAGACTGGTGGCGGTCTCGCTTTACCCATGTGGATTTCCTATATGCAAATAGCCCTTCGAGATGAGCCACAACAAGGGCGCGAGGTGCCTTCTGGAGTTACTCAATTTGATGGTGATTGGTTTATCCCCGATTTTTCTACCAACGGCGGCGTACGCGAACTGCAGTAGTTCGTTTTAGTAATGGCACGGCAAGCGCGTACGATTATTCCTGGCCAAGCCATGCATGTCATGGTGCGTGGCAATAATCGCGAAGTACTTTTTTTTAGCGATGCGGATCGCCGTATCTATTTAGATTGGCTACGTGAAGCAGCTCGACAATTTGGTAGTGTGGTGCATGCCTTTGCTTTAATGCCCAACCATGTCCACCTCTTAATTACCCCCCAAAATGCAGATTCGCTTGCCAAAACTATGCAATCTTTGGGTAGGCGTTACGCTCAATATTTCAATCAACAGCAGCATCGCTCAGGCACGATTTGGGAAGGGCGATACCGCTCCTCTTTAATAGACCCTGATTATTTTTTGCGGTGCCAGCGATATATTGAGTTAAATCCAGTGAGGGCGGGATTTGAATCTTCCCCGCAAGATTCGTCGTGGACTAGTTTTGCATCCCATATCGGTGGAAATACAGAGCCTTGGTTGGTAGACCATCAGTATTTTTGGAAACTGGGTAATACGCCTTTTGAAAGGCAGATGGCCTGGTCTGCATTTGTGAGGGAAGGAGCCCCCTACTGGGAAGACCGTCAAATTACAGAAGCATTGGTTCGGTCTAAGCCGTGGGTAAGTGATATTTTTGCTCAAAAGCTCTTTAAAGATAAGCCGGAACAGATATTAATTCGTTATCGCGGGCGACCAAAGAAAATAAACTCAATAAATACAACAGCTTAGATATGGTTTTATCCATTTAGGGGAGTGAGTGATGGGGTTAAGGATGTTAGTCTGTCCCCTTTTTTATAATCCATTTTAGAGCCCCCTATTATTAAATGGGACAGACTCAATTTATTTCTGTTGCATCAGCATGGGTATTCACCTATATTTGATCTTCCAAAAGTTATCAGGCCATGAATGGCATACGGAAATACTATGAATACACCAATAAATTCTGATCTTCGTCCAGGCGCGCAAGGGCTATATGACCCGCAAAATGAGCATGATGCTTGTGGCGTTGGATTTATAGCTCACATTAAGGGTAAAAAATCCCACGAGATAGTTGCTCAAGGTTTGAAAATTCTTGAGAACTTAGATCACCGTGGTGCAGTTGGTGCAGACCCCTTGATGGGCGATGGTGCTGGTATTTTGATTCAGATTCCCGATACTTTGTATCGCGAAGAAATGGCCAAACAAGATGTCATCTTACCGCCGCTAGGTGAGTATGGCGTTGGCATGATCTTTTTACCAAAAGAGCAAGCTTCCCGTTTGGCTTGTGAGCAGGAATTGGAGCGTACTGTCCGCCTAGAGGGACAGGTTGTATTGGGCTGGAGAGATGTGCCGGTAGATGTGAAGTTACCGATGTCTCCAACGGTTCGAATGACAGAGCCGTTTATTCGTCAGATTTTTATTGGCCGTGGACGAGACATCATGACCACTGATGCTCTGGAGCGTAAGTTGTACGTCATTCGTAAAACAGCCAGTCACGCTATACAAGATTTACATTTAAAACATGGTAAAGAGTATTTTGTGACCTCCATGTCTGCTCGCACGATTGTTTATAAAGGCTTGCTCTTGGCAAACCAGGTAGGCGCGTATTACGAAGACTTACAAGATTCTCGTACTATTTCAGCGTTAGCTTTAGTGCATCAACGCTTCTCCACCAATACCTTCCCAGCATGGGAGCTGGCGCATCCATACCGCATGATTGCTCATAATGGCGAGATTAATACGGTTAAAGGAAATGTCAATTGGGTGAATGCCCGCGAGGGAGCAATTAGCTCCCCAGTGCTCGGTGATGACCTTAAAAAACTTTGGCCATTAATTTACCCAGGCCAATCTGATACAGCATGTTTTGATAACTGTTTAGAGTTACTAGTAATGGCAGGCTATCCATTGGCGCAAGCAATGATGATGATGATTCCAGAAGCATGGGAGCAGCATGCCTTGATGGACGATAACCGTCGCGCATTTTATGAGTATCACGCTTCAATGATGGAGCCTTGGGATGGCCCAGCTGCAATGGCCTTTACTGATGGTCGCCAAATTGGCGCGACATTAGATCGCAATGGTTTGCGTCCAGCGCGTTATTACGTGACTGATGATGACTTAGTCATCATGGCCTCTGAAGCCGGCGTATTGCCCATCCCAGAAAGTAAGATCATTCAAAAATGGCGCTTGCAACCTGGCAAGATGTTCATGATTGATATGGAGCAGGGCCGCATTATTGATGATATTGAGTTAAAGGATGCGGTATCCAAAGCTAAACCCTATAAGAGCTGGATTGATGCGGTACGTGTAAAGCTAGATGAGGTTGATGTTAGTAAGCGGGATCTGGCAGATGAAGAAAATACCATTCGTCCGGCGGCTAATTTATTAGATCGTCAACAGGCCTTTGGTTATACCCAAGAAGATATTAAGTTCCTCATGGCACCAATGGCATTGAATGGTGAAGAGGCTATTGGCTCGATGGGCAACGACAGTCCTTTAGCAGTACTCTCAAATAAGAACAAGCCACTCTATAACTACTTCAAGCAATTATTTGCGCAGGTAACCAATCCACCGATTGACTCTATCCGCGAAAACCTGGTGATGTCTTTGGTTTCTTTTATCGGACCAAAACCCAATTTATTGGATACCAACAATATTAATCCGCCAATGCGCTTAGAAGTAAGTCAGCCTATTTTGGATTTTTCTGACATTACTAAAATTCGTCATATCGGGCATTACACCAACGGCAAATTCCGTTCTTATGAACTTGATATTTGTTACCCAGCCGTTTGGGGTAAAGCAGGAATTGAGGCGCGCTTAGCATCGTTATGTGCAGAAGCGGCTGATGCAGTACGTTCTGGTTACAACATTTTGATCGTGAGCGATCGCCAGGTTGATCAGGCACACGTTGCCATTCCAGCGCTATTGGCTACTTCTGCAATCCATCAGCATCTGGTGGAAAAAGGCTTACGTACTAGCGTTGGACTAGTCGTCGAGACTGGCAGTGCTCGCGAGACGCATCACTTTGCGCTCTTAGCTGGTTATGGGGCTGAAGCAGTCCATCCCTACTTGGCAATGGAAACTTTGGCTGACATGGCTAAAGGTTTATCTGGCGACTTATCCGCCGAAAAAGCAGTCAAGAACTTTGTAAAAGCAGTCGGCAAGGGCTTGCAAAAAGTGATGTCAAAGATGGGCATTTCTACATATATGTCTTACACCGGGTCACAGATTTTTGAAGCCATTGGCTTGAATCATGATGTGATTGAGCATTACTTCAAAGGTACTCCATCGAATGTTGGTGGTATTGGTGTATTTGAAGTGGCTGAAGAAGCATTACGCATGCACTCTGCAGCCTTCGGAGCAGATCCTGTTCTGAGCAACATGTTGGAGGCTGGCGGTGAATATGCTTTCCGTATTCGCGGTGAAAATCATATGTGGACCCCTGAGACTATTGCCAAATTGCAACATGCCACTCGGGTTGGTTCTGAGAAGGGTTATCAGACTTATAAAGAGTACGCCAATATCATTAATGACCAAACTAAGCGTCAGATGACTTTGCGTGGATTGTTTGAATTTAAAATTGATCCGGTCAAAGCTATTGCATTAGATGAGGTGGAATCCGCCAAAGAAATCGTTAAACGTTTTGCAACGGGCGCGATGTCATTGGGCTCCATCTCAACAGAAGCCCATGCAACTTTAGCAATTGCGATGAATCGTATTGGCGGTAAATCGAATACGGGTGAAGGCGGCGAAGATCCCAATCGCTATGTGAATGAGCTAAAAGGTATCCCTATTAAGAAGGGTGAAACCTTGGCAAGTATTTTGGGGGATGATGTCGTGGAAGCGCATATTCCATTGCTTGACGGTGACTCCCTGCGCTCCAAAATTAAACAAGTTGCCTCTGGACGTTTTGGCGTTACTACGGAATACTTACGCTCCGCCGATCAGATCCAGATCAAGATGGCCCAAGGCGCAAAACCAGGTGAGGGTGGCCAATTGCCTGGTGGCAAGGTTTCTGATTACATTGGCAAATTACGCTTTTCGGTGCCTGGTGTTGGGCTGATTTCTCCACCTCCACACCACGATATTTATTCTATTGAAGATATCGCTCAGTTGATTCATGACTTGAAGAACGTGAATCCTGCTGCAGATGTATCAGTAAAGTTGGTTTCTGAAGTGGGTGTAGGAACGATCGCCGCCGGCGTGGCTAAAGCCAAAGCGGATCACGTAGTGATCGCTGGACATGATGGTGGTACTGGCGCTTCTCCACTCTCTTCCATTAAGCATGCGGGCTCCCCATGGGAATTGGGCTTAGCTGAGACTCAGCAAACTTTGGTGCTCAATGGTTTACGTAGTCGCATTCGTGTGCAGGCTGACGGTCAAATGAAGACCGGGCGCGATGTGGTTATTGGCGCATTATTAGGCGCAGATGAGTTTGGTTTTGCCACAGCGCCATTGGTGGTCGAAGGTTGCATCATGATGCGCAAATGCCATTTGAATACTTGCCCAGTAGGGGTTGCTACCCAAGATCCAGAATTACGTAAGAAGTTCTCTGGAAAACCAGAGCATGTTGTGAACTTCTTTTTCTTTATCGCAGAGGAAGTACGCGAAATCATGGCGCAACTCGGTATTCGTCGGTTTGATGAATTAATCGGTCGCGTTGATCTTTTGGATACTCGCAAAGGAATCGATAACTGGAAAGTACATGGCTTAGATTTCAGCAAGATTTTCGCTGCCCCTCAAGTTGCTGCAGACGTTCCTCGTTATCAAATTCTGACTCAAGATCATGGCTTAGCTAGCGCCTTAGATAACATCTTGATTGAAAAGAGTGAGCCAGCCTTAGAGCGCGGAGAAAAAGTGTCCTTCATCGTTCCAGTTAAGAATGTGAACCGCACTGTTGGCGCTATGCTTTCTGGGGAACTTGCTCAACGCTACGGCCATGCGGGATTGCCTGATGACACAATTCATATTCAACTAAACGGTACTGCTGGTCAAAGTTTTGCGGCTTTCTTGGCGCGAGGCGTCACCTTAGATTTGGTCGGCGATGGCAATGACTACGTGGGTAAAGGTTTATCAGGTGGGCGGGTGATTGTTCGTGCGCCTCATGAGTTCCGTGGCGATACCGCCAAAAACATCATCGTAGGCAATACGGTTCTGTACGGCGCCATTGGTGGTGAGGCCTTCTTTAATGGTGTCGCTGGCGAACGTTTCGCGGTTCGCAACTCTGGAGCCACTACGGTTGTTGAGGGTACCGGTGATCATGGTTGTGAATATATGACTGGTGGGACTGTCGTGGTGTTGGGCGCAACGGGTCGTAATTTCGCTGCGGGTATGAGCGGCGGCATTGCTTATGTCTATGACGAAGATGGTTTATTTGATAAGCGCTGCAATACCAGTATGGCTAGCTTAGAAAAGGTCTTGTCTACAGCCGAGCAAATTGCCAAGGTACCGCAATCTGAATGGCACGCGCCTATCGATGTTAAAGATGGCGGTGAGCGCTTTACTGATGAGCAAATTTTGAAGGGCTTAATTGAGCGCCATTTCCATCACACTGGTTCAGAGCGCGCAAAAGTACTTTTGGCGGATTGGGAAAATGCCCGCACACGCTTTGTGAAGGTTCTGCCAACTGAGTACAAACGGGCCCTAGGTGAATTGTGGGAAAAAGCCCAAAGTAAAACAGTTGCTGCTTAATTAATAGAGACATTAAGAAAAGATACTAAGGATTCGATATGGGTAAAGTCACTGGATTTATGGAGTTCGAGCGCGTCAATGAGACATACGAAGCGCCAGTTAAACGACTCCATCACTACAAAGAGTTTGTTCTTGCTCTCACTGATGCGGAAGCAAAAGTGCAGGGCGCACGCTGTATGGATTGCGGCATTCCGTTCTGTAACGACGGTTGCCCGGTCAACAATATTATTCCCGACTTTAACGACCTTGTATTTCATGATGATTGGAAGAATGCATTAAATGTTTTGCAATCAACCAATAACTTCCCCGAGTTTACTGGCCGGATTTGCCCTGCGCCTTGTGAGGCTGCATGTACTTTAGCGATTAATAGTGATGCAGTAGGAATTAAATCCATTGAGCATGCCATTATTGATAAGGGCTGGGAAAATGGTTGGGTTACTCCGCAGCTACCAAAAAGCAAAACCGGTAAAAGGGTGGCAATTGTTGGTGGTGGTCCTGCTGGCATGGCCGCAGCTCAGCAACTTGCGCGCGTGGGTCATGATGTCACTGTATTTGAAAAGAATGATCGCATCGGTGGATTACTCCGTTATGGCATTCCAGATTTCAAAATGGAAAAATGGCTGATTGATCGTCGCGTTGAGCAGATGCAGGCTGAAGGTGTGAAATTTGAAACGGGCGTTTTTATTGGTAAAGAAGCCCTTGGTGCTGAAGTAAAGAACTATTCAACAAAAACCGTTTCACCTGATCAGCTGATGAAAGACTTTGATGCAGTCGTGATTACTGGTGGTGCAGAGCAGCCTCGTGATTTGCCAGTACCTGGCCGTGAGCTAGCGGGCGTGCATTACGCTTTGGAGTTTTTGATTCCCCAGAATAAAGAAAATGCAGGCGATTTCAAGAATGAAATTCGCGCAACAGGCAAGCATGTCGTCGTTATCGGCGGCGGCGATACGGGTTCTGATTGTGTGGGTACATCAAACCGTCATGGCGCCACCCAAGTTACTCAATTTGAGTTGTTGCCACAGCCTCCAGAAGTAGAGAATAAGCCTTTGGTATGGCCTTATTGGCCAACTAAGTTGCGCACTTCCTCATCTCATGCTGAAGGTTGTGAGCGGGATTGGTCAGTAGGGACTAAGCGTTTTGAAGGTAAAAACGGCAAAGTAGAAAAATTGATCGGTGTTCGCTTGGAGTGGAAAGACGGAAAAATGTCAGAAATGCCAAACTCTGAATTCGAAATTAAGGCAGATTTAGTGCTGTTGGCTATGGGATTTGTATCCCCGGCACAACAAGTGCTGAATGCCTTTGGGGTTGAAAAAGATGCCCGCGGTAATGCAAAAGCTACTGTGGAGGGGCAAAAAGCCTATCAAACCAATATTTCTAAGGTATTTGCTGCAGGTGATATGCGCCGTGGTCAATCTTTAGTGGTTTGGGCAATCCGAGAGGGCCGTCAGTGCGCGCAGGCAGTCGATGAGTATTTAATGGGGTCTTCGGTTCTGCCACGATAATATCGAGGTCATGAATGAAAGCCACGCAAACCCTTTGAACACAAGCAAACAAGCTATAGGTGAAGTTGTCGTTTCGGTTAAGGACGTTAACTTTTCTTATGCTCCCGGTGAAAGACAGGTTTTGTTGGGGCTCAATATGGAGTTTCGCCGCGGACAAGTAGTTGCCGTGATGGGTGGATCGGGTTGCGGTAAGACTACGATTCTCAGACTCATTGGCGGTCAATTTACTGCACAGTCAGGCGAGATTCTTTTTGAAGGTCGCGATATTGGCAAAATGAATAATGCCGAGCTCATGACTGCCCGCCGTCGGATGGGAATGCTTTTTCAGTTTGGCGCTCTTTTTACCGATTTAACGGTGTTTGAGAATGTTGCCTTTCCTTTGCGCGAGCATACCAATTTGAGCGAAGAACTTTTGCGCTCATTGGTGCTGATGAAGCTAAATGCAGTTGGCCTCAGAGGTGCGCGCGACCTAATGCCAGCGCAAATCTCTGGCGGTATGTCTAGGCGTGTTGCACTCGCTCGTGCAATTGCCTTGGATCCACCTTTGATCATGTACGACGAGCCTTTTGCTGGTTTAGATCCCATCTCCTTAGGGATCACCGCTCGCTTGATTCGAGATTTAAACAATGCTTTGGGAGCAACCAGTCTAGTAGTCACGCATGATGTTGAAGAGACGTTTGAAATTGCAGACTATGTGTATTTCATTGCCAACGGCCGCATTGGTGCAGAGGGTACACCGGAGGAGTTGAGTCGTTCCGTGGATCCTTTTGTCCGTCAATTTTTGGATGCAGCGCCTGATGGCCCTGTGCCATTTCACTATCCCGGTCAAACTTTGGAAGAAGACTTTGGGGTGAGCGCTTTATGAGCATCTTTTATAAAGCCCTCGATCTATTTGGGGATCTCGGATTTTTTGTTCGTCGTAACCTAACTAGTCTTGGGCTTGCAGCGCGCATGTTTGTCGCAGTCGTTTGGCGTTCGGGTTTTCTATTAAAGAGACCTCGTTTAGTTTCCGATCAAATACTGTTTGTGGGCAACCACTCGTTTGTGATCATCGCCGTATCTGGCTTATTTGTCGGTTTTGTATTGGGTTTGCAAGGCTATTACACGTTGAACCGCTATGGCTCAGAGCAGGCATTGGGTTTATTGGTCGCCCTTTCCTTAACACGTGAGTTAGGTCCCGTGATCACTGCCTTATTATTTGCTGGTCGCGCAGGAACTTCACTGACTGCTGAGATCGGATTAATGAAAGCGGGTGAACAACTCAGCGCCATGGAGATGATGGCGGTTGATCCGCTAAGTCGTGTGATTGCACCGCGACTGTGGGCTGGCATTATTGCAATGCCTATTTTGGCTACAATTTTTACTGCTGTTGGTGTGATGGGCGGCTACTTTGTAGGCGTTCCCTTGATTGGGGTTGATTCAGGGGCTTTCTGGTCACAGATGCAGGGCGGAGTAGACCTCTTCTCTGATATTGGCAACGGCTTAATTAAAAGTGCCGTGTTTGGTGTAGCGGTTACATTTATTGCCCTTTATCAAGGGTATGAAGCTAACCCCACGCCAGAGGGTGTATCCAAAGCAACTACCCGTACGGTAGTGATCTCTTCTTTATCGGTTTTAGCATTGGATTTTCTGCTAACCGCAATGATGTTCTCGAATTAGAAAGCATAAACTGGGACTCTTATGAGAAAAAGTGCAATTGATATCTGGGTCGGAATTTTTGTAGCCATTGGTTTGTTGGCGGCATTATTTTTGGCGCTCAAAGTGGGTAATATGAATGCGGTTTCCTTTACACCTACCTACAAAATTTCAGCCCGTTTTGATAATATTGGCGGATTAAAGCCTCGCGCACCCGTTAAAAGTGCGGGAGTAGTGGTTGGGCGTATCGCCAATATTTCATTCGACGATAAAACGTATCAAGCCACTGTAGTCATGACGATTGATGAGCTGTATAAATTTCCTAAAGATTCTTCGGCTAAGATTTTGACTTCAGGTCTATTGGGCGAGCAGTACATTGGCTTAGAGGCCGGTGGTTCTGATGATATGTTGGTAGCTGGTGAAAAAATCACGCAAACCCAATCAGCCATCGTCTTAGAAAACCTGATTAGCCAGTTCCTCTACAACAAGGCGGCTGATAGTGGCCAAGACAAAGGCGCGGCAAAGTGATTTTAGATGCGGCGAAGCTCAAAAATTTCCTCGTTATGGGCATTGCCACGGTATTAGTAGGTTGCGCATCTATCCCTGCTGGCGTTGAGCCGTCCCCGAATGAT
This sequence comes from uncultured beta proteobacterium, assembly GCA_903846025.1. Classification (GTDB taxonomy): domain Bacteria; phylum Pseudomonadota; class Gammaproteobacteria; order Burkholderiales; family Burkholderiaceae; genus Polynucleobacter. Next base: position 21,110 of record CAIMZP010000101.1, read on the forward strand.
CCTTGGGAACCATTCAATCGTTCGGTTTTTGAATTTAACGAAAACTTGGATGCGTATTTCTTAAAGCCAGTAGTTACTGGCTACCGTTTTGTTTTGCCTGAGTTTGTGCGCGACGGTATTTATAACTTTTTTAGTAATTACAACGATATTTACACTGCCCTGAATAATCTCTTGCAAGGTAAGCCTAGCGACGCCTTTAGCGATCTCATGCGGGTCGTGGTCAATACGACGTTTGGTCTGGGTGGTTTTATTGATATGGCTACCCCAGGTGGCCTAGAAAAACACAAAGAAGATTGGGGTCAAACATTTGGTGTTTGGGGTGTTCCTTCTGGGCCGTATGTTGTTCTGCCATTTTTCGGATCAAGCTCTGTTCGCGATACCTTTGGTACGGCTGCTGACTTAGAGACGGACTACTTCTTTAAATATATTCCGGACGTGGGATTGCGCAATAG
>CAIMZP010000102.1 GCA_903846025.1 uncultured beta proteobacterium
ATGCAGCCCGGCATAACATTGCGTGACCTTGTTAATGCCATTCCTCTATATGCCATTAAGAAGGGCTTATTAACTGTAGAAAAACAGGGCAAGAAAAATATATTCTCTGGCCGTATTTTAGAAATCGAAGGTTTACCAGATCTGAAGGTAGAGCAAGCCTTTGAGTTATCAGACGCCTCAGCGGAACGTTCAGCTGGCGGTTGTGCCGTTCAGTTAAGCAAGGAACCCATTATTGAGTACATGCGTTCAAACATTACTTTGATGAAGTGGATGATTGCCAATGGTTATGAGGATAAGCGCACGCTCGTTCGTCGCATTAAGGCAATGGAATCATGGATTTCTAAGCCCGAATTATTGAAGGCTGATGAGAATGCTGACTATGCTGAAATTATTGAAATCGACATGAGCGAAATTAAAGAACCTATTTTGGCCTGTCCTAATGATCCAGATGATGTGAAGTTTCTCTCTGAAGTCTCTGGTGAAAAAATCGATGAGGTATTTATTGGCTCTTGTATGACCAATATTGGTCACTTCCGTGCAGCTGGCAAAGTTCTCGAAGGAAAAACAGATATGCCCACCCGCTTATGGATTGCACCCCCAACCAAGATGGATCAAATGGTCCTAACTGAAGAGGGTTACTACGGGATTCTTGGCCGTACTGGTGCTCGCATGGAAACACCAGGTTGCTCACTATGCATGGGTAACCAGGCTCAGATTCGCAAAGGCTCTACAGCAGTTTCTACTTCGACACGCAATTTCCCAAATCGTTTAGGGATTGATACTCGAGTGTTCTTAGCCTCTGCTGAACTAGCCTCTGTTGCCGCTCTTTTGGGGCGCCTGCCAACACCGAAGGAATACTTTGAGCAAGTAGAGTCATTAAATGCCAAGGCTGGTGAAGTTTATCGATACATGAACTTCGACAAGATTAAATCATTTAGTGATGTTGCTGATACGGTGACCATCTAAGAAAAGTTACTTCTATACTGAGTAGTAGACAACGGAAAAGCCACCGCTTTAATGCTGGTGGCTTTTTTATCGTCCTAACTAGTGCATTAATAATCTAGTGACTTCTAAGTCCAATCTAGCGCTAAGAGTTACTTGAGGCTTAAAGAATTCGCTTCAGTATTAATGGCCGGTAATCCTTTTTGCGTAAGAATCCGCATAAGCTGGTGATCTAAATAAGAGCACGGGATCATTGCTTGGAGCAACACCTTGCGCCATTACCAAAGGATCAAAGTTAATTTTTTCACAAGCTCCCCCTTGCTGAAGACTGGCTGAAGATAGAGTTAAGATACCAGCCTTTATTTCCTTTCTATTACTTGGCCAATATACCGTTGAATTATTTTGCTCATCACCCGGCTCACCAATAACTAAGACCATATTCCAGCGCACAGGACCAGCTTGAGTTCTAGCCATAATATCTTGATCTAAAAAACGAGTTGGGGTAGCCTTCAATTCGTCATCGCTCAGGCGTTTAACACCATCATGAGGGATGAAGCGCCATTTAACCAAAGTAGTTTTATTATTTTTATTGATAAATTTAAAAGTATGAACGCTATAAAAATCGCTATTAGCGTAGCTGGAAACTGGATTATTTTTAGCTAAGTATTCACCTAAAGCTTGGGCATCTGGATGGCTTGCTTTGTATGAGGAAACTTTTTCTGGGTCAGGTTTACCAGTTGCGGGATCAGGCGTATTTGCTATGACGCCATCGTAAAAAGAGCTGGGGGTAGCAGCACCGAATACTGGGACATTGAGCATGGTGAAATGGTGAATATTATTTTTCGGGAGCTCGAATTCCAAAGCCAGGCCGCGGGGATTCCTAGCCGTATCGGGGATCTTTAAACTACCACCAGCTAATGAGAATCTACCAATAACTGGTATAGGTTTTCCGGTAAACAATGGAGATGTCGTGTACGCCTGAACAGCTCTATCCCCAGTGAATGATCCTGCCACACACACC
>CAIMZP010000103.1 GCA_903846025.1 uncultured beta proteobacterium
CCACATCATGGATGAAGTTGGAAGAATGTGGTTTGCAGCTCGAATTCGTCCAGTACCTAACCCCGATTTTTGTAAGGCTGGATCAGATCATCCTTCCGCTAAGGTGGTGCCTCTGAATGAATCGTTGCGCCAAATTAGCATGTACGATCCAAAAACAAAAGAGTGGGCTTTAATTAATACTTGTTTTAGTACGCATCACGTCTATTTTGGACACGATGCCAACAATACTTTATGGACAAGCGCGGGCCCACCAAATAGTGGTGTTGTGGGATGGCTCAATACTAAAAAATACTTTGAGACTCGTGATGAAAAGGTATCTCAAGGATGGACGCCATTAATCATTGATGCCAATGGCAATGGCAAACGCGATGAATGGGTAGAGGCAAATCAGCCTTTGGATCCAAACAAAGATAAGCGTGTGATGGCCGCATTTTACGGAGTGCAGCCTAGCCCAGTAGATGATGCTATTTGGGGTCAGGCGATGGACGTTGGTTTTTCAAGAATCGATCAGCCCGGTTATTTGATTCGTTTGAATCCAGGATCTGATCCTAGTAATACTGCGTTAGTTGAAATTTATCAATCTCCCGAAGGAACCTTTGGGCCAAGAGGTTTGGATGTCGATTCCAAAGGTGTTGTATGGACCGTTCTATCTAGCGGCCATATTGGTAGCTTTGATCGTAGCAAGTGTAAAGGTCCATTAAACGGACCAAGCACCGCTGAAGGTAAACAATGCCAAGAGGGTTGGACTCTTTATCGCCTACCTGGACCTCAATTTAAGGGCATGGATCCCAAGGGCAGTGCAGATGGCGCCTACTATATTTGGGTTGATTTGCACAATACGCTTGGCTTAGGCAAAGATGTTCCGATTGCTTCCTCCAATGGTGGCGAGGCTCTGATTGCAGTTGTGAATGGTAAGTTAGTGAATTTACACGTCCCTTATCCAATGGCCTTCTTTACCAAGAACGTGGATGGACGTATTGATGATGCTAATGCTGGCTGGAAGGGCCGTGGTGTTTGGACTACTACCGGAACTCGAACACCATTTCATAGTGGGGACGGCAGTAAAGATATGTATCCAAAAGTATTTAAGGTGCAAATGCGCCCCAACCCTTTGGCAAATTAATCTCAACCAGAATATTTTGATATGAAAAAAATCGTTTTCTTTCTCCTAAGCCTTACCTTATGGATGGCCCAATCCTCTTTTGCGCAGTCTAATCAAGCTGCAGCTGCATTAGCAAATCAGAGTGGTTGCATGGCCTGTCATAAAGCTGAGGGTAAGTTAGTTGGTCCTGGCTACCAAGAGGTTGCAGAAAAGTATAAGGACCAGCCAGGGGCCTTAGAGATGTTGATGCAGAAAGTAAAAAAAGGGGGTGCTGGGACTTGGGGTCGTATACCAATGCCGGCGCATCCTCAGTTAAGCGACGAATCTTTAAATACCTTGGTGACCTGGGTTTTAAAGGGCGCTCCTGCGCAGTAATGGGCGCCCTCGAATTAGCTGAACTTGCTTGATTGCTCAATTATAGACAAGAGGCTTATCAAGCAGTTTCAACAACAACTGTCTTGGCTACATATACGATAGGTTTTTAATCGACACTCATTTGCTTCAAATAATAAAACCCGCTTCGGCGGGTTTTTTGTTGTGGGGTTCTTTTGGCCGGATTGAGACATTTGAGATTGCAATCAAGCGAGATATCACCGTCCGAATTAGGTTTAAGAGCGGTCAAAGACCCCATTAAGGGATGGGCATCACTCTCGTCGCCCCACTCAGTCAGGGTGCTTCAATAACTGCGGTATTTATTTCTTCTTGGTCAATACCCAGTTTTTTAAGAATCAAAGGTAGTACTGCATGGATCGCCCTCATCCCTTCTAGCAATTCATTCATATAGATATCTGGATGGCTGCGCTGACTTTTGAACATCCACATATCCCGGTCATTAGTATCATCTTTGATGTTTTCAGGATTCTCGGTTATTAGATCATTCAATTCGGCTTCAAGCGGAAGACCTAATTCATAAGCCTTCGCCTTAATTTCACCAATTAAATTGCTGAAATCACTCATTGTGATGAATTTAAACTTTCCAAATAGAGGTGCAATTTCTTTATTGACATGGAACTTTGCTGTCGCAAGTTCAAGCTGTCGATACAAAATCTCTTGCTTGGCTTCGATATTTTGAAAGTCTGGATGATTTAATCCCAGGTTGGATATATACATCCCAATGAAGTGATCAATGCAGGCGTAATTATCAAAAATTGATCTGATTAAATGAATGAGGGGCCGCCCTTCAAATGTATCTATCGCTGAATCAACCTCGTCATTACCCTCGCCATAGTGGTCATACATTTCTTCATATTCCCATTGCAAAATGAACTCTTGCGGAAAAGGTTTTGGAATGCTGACCCCAATTGCAGCTAGGATTCTCATTAGTTCAGCACAAACTGCTTCATCTCCAATTCCGTAATCTAGTTCGGCCTCATTGTTATGCATTTGGTAAGTGATCAATTTTTCCCATTTTTTTGCGTCGTCCACTGATCCGCAGGAGATAACAAAATCGGGATCAAGATCACCAGCTTGGGTTATTTCGCGAAGCTTCTTTTCCATAACTGCCGACATCGATTCCCCGTTCTTCCACTTGCTGATCTGGACTTTAGAGACACCCATCTCCGCCGCCAATTCTGTTTGATTGCATTTCAATATCTCTAAGGCAATTTGCACCAGTGTTTTTCTGTTTGACATACGAGCTTTTTAGAAGTTACTTAACTATTATTAATGTTAAGTAACAATTTACACCTGTATTTCAAGTTATTAAAATTAATTTGTGGCTGCCCCATGCCTGTAAGAGCTCAAACTTTTATGTAATACATGGGGTTATATAGTGGTTTTGATTGACAATGGCAAAATTTCCAAGTAATTTACTAAAATGCCAAATAACTTGGAAATAGTGGATCTTTCTGAAGATTCCATCCGGCAATATATTGATGCGAAAAGCGCATTTACCGCTTTGGAGCAGGCTAAATTACGTGCGGCGGAGTTTCGGGGCGGAATGGTATGGAAGACCGTTAAAGGCAAAGAATATCTGGTGCGCACCACTACTAGAGGCGGTCAAACCGGCCTTGGTGCCAAAAGCACTGAAACAGAAGCCATCTACGACAAATTTACTGCTGGCAAAGCGCGCGCTGCAGAGCTCTCATCCGGGCTAAAGCAAGCCGCCGTAAAGCATCAGCGACTAAACCGCGCGCTCAGGGTGGGCAGAACACCCAATATCATTATTGATATCCTGCTTGGGTTGGGTGATGCTGGCATGTCTGACAAGTTCACCATTATTGGCACTAACGCACTGTATGCCTATGAAACAGCTGCTGGAGTCCGCCTTAATGAGGCTCATCTAGCAACTCGGGATGTTGACTTGCTATGGGATAACCGTAAAAAGCTCAGCCTATTCACCCAAGAAAGCGCCCTAGCTGGAGGGATGTTGGGCTTTCTTCAGAGCATTGATCCATCCTTCACGCTTCGTGATGACCAGATGTATACCGCTGTTAATAAAGATGGCTATGAGGTAGATATTTTGCGCCGTATGGGTCAGGGTAGTGACGCTGAGCCTGGCCGGTTTAGCACGCTGGTTGATGATTTTTGGGTGGTTAAAGCACGCAATGCTGATTGGTTGCTTAGTGCACCCAAATTTAGTGAAGTGGTGGTTGGTGTCAACGGCAAGATGGCTCGTATGAATACGGTTGATCCACGTGCATTTGCTTTGTTTAAGTTATGGATGGCTGATCAATCTGATCGAGAGCCAGGTAAACGTATCCGTGATGCAAGTCAGGCCCGTATCGTAGTCGATTTGATTAATAGCCATTTGCCGCAATATAGCTTTGAAGATATCAAAGTGTTTCCATCAACAGTTGCCGATAAGATTGCGGTTGATAGCGCAGGCACCCGGAGAATTGTTAAGCCCCTGAAGTGAAGTTGAGTAATTAATTTGATGAAAGCAGGGAAGGCTTTAATATGAATAGTTATTAGTCATATGGGGCGAATGGGCTCAAAAGTACCCCCCATTGAAAATCTGTCAACAAAGTGTCAACCCAAGCCAATAAAAACGTGATGTATTGTGGTGTAATATTAATCAAGCCCAATGGCTGTATGGGGGAGGCCCACCTGACGAAGCTGTTAAACTGTTTTGTAATCAGTAGGTGGTCTGTTCGAGTCGGACAAGGGGCACCATCAATCTCGTAGAATTTAAAAACTGAGCTAGATGCCATATAAGAAAATCGGATTTGATGCAGGTCTGATGTCTCTAAGAGGCACTCATATTGCTATTTTTGACTACGCAGTTAACAATCAAAATATTTTAGGCAATGACTCTGTCATTTTTTACGATCGAAGATCAGAGCAAGTGCAACCCTCGGTTTTTCAGAAATTTTATCAAGAGTTTCAATTGATTCCATATGAGCATTTTTCTGATTTAAATAAAGATGCTGATCGCACCCTGATTGATGCGATGTACCTGATTAAGTCCGGTGAGCGAGATGGGTATATGCTTCCAGGCGTACCCAACTTAGTGCACGCAGTGTTTCCCCAGAAGCCTCAAGAAATGCATGGTGAGGTATATGCATTTGTATCACAGTGGCTCAGTAATGAATGCTCCAATGGAAAAATTCCATTTGTCCCGCATATGATCAATTTACCTCATTCCTCAGAATCTCTGAGGAATCTATTGGCTATATCGGAAAGCGCAACTGTATTTGGTTGCTACGGAGGTGCTGATAGCTTTAATTTAAAATTTGTTCAGGAAGTAATTGCTGGAGTTGTTGAAGAAAATCCTCAAATTTATTTTCTTTTTATGAATATTGATTCATTCATCAATCATCCCCAAGTCATTTTCTTGCCAGGCAATTCTGATCCAACATTCAAGTCCAATTTTATCAATACATCTGATGCGATGGTTCATGCAAGGGGCATAGGTGAAAGTTTCGGAATAGCGTGTGGAGAGTTCTCCGTTCACAATAAGCCGATAATTACTTATGCACTTTCACCACAGAGAAACCATATTGAGGTGCTTGGAGAAAGGGCAATTCTTTATAAGGGGCCTAAGGATCTAAAAGAATTATTATTAAATTTTGATAGGCAGTGGGCAATAAAACAAAATTGGGACTCTTATTCTTTAGCTTTTTCTCCTACAGCCGTCATGCAACAGTTCTCCTCTGTCTTTTTGGGGGCTGAATCATTGAGGCGATCAGAGGTTCAGATTGGAGCTATAGATAAAACAATAATTCATTCAAAGCATCTTAGGAAAAAGGTTCGCAGCCTATCTCGCAAGCTTTATCTATAAAGCTTTAATTATGTAACGAGACTTTATTGGTTTCAGGTAAATAAATAAAAGCCACAATTGCAGAGGTAGTTAGAAATAAGATTGGGTACCACATTCCAGCAAGGTCACTCGCCCATCGTTGATTTAGCCATGTAACCATCAGTGGTAGCAAGCCGCCAATCCATCCAGCGGCAATATTATGGGGAAGCGTAGCTGCACTATTTCTGGTTCTTGCTGGAAAGAGTTCCGCTAGCAATGCAGTCTGAGGGCCAACGACCAGAGCAAGGATCGCAGATAGTCCTATTAGTACTGCAGCGATCATCATGAACTCATTTCCAGTCTGATTTGAATGAGTAAATTCTTTGCCAAAGGATTGAAGTAGTTCAAATGCAGGGAGTATTAGGGCTGCCCCTAAAACTAGTCCGCTGACTATGACTGGCTTTCTGCCAATCCTATCGGAAAGCCATCCTGCAAATATAGTAAGCGGTAGTAAAGCTAGCGTGGCAAGGACACTCAGCTGATCTACAAGTGCTGGCGCTAACTTGACTGATGTTTTCAGGAAAATTGAGGTATAGACTTGCACACAAAAGAAGAGGATTGCCCCACCTGCAGAGACACAGAAAAATAGCAAAAACATTCTTTTTCTCGTTTCGGGATCCTGCAGGTTATCTAGCAGTGGATTTTTTGACTGAGTTGCTGTCGTGCTTAATGCTAAAAAGACGGGCGTTTCTTCCAAAGCCATTCTTGCTCTAAATGCCAGCAATAGCAGTAGGAGCGAAACCCAAAAAGGCACTCTCCATCCCCAGGAAATAAATTCATCGCTTGTAAGCCATGCCTGCAAAAAAGCAATTTGCATCGTCGATACTAAAACACCCAATGGACCCATTAACTGCAAAAAGCTAGTCTTAAACCCCCGATTCTCATCGCCAGCATGTTCAGTTAAATACACCGCGCTGCCACCAATTTCTCCGCCAGCCGATAAGCCCTGTAAAAGTCTTAGGCCAACCAAAAGGATCGGTGCCCAGATTCCAATTTGGCTATAGGTGGGCAGAAAGCCTACGCATAAAGTAGCAAATCCCATGAGGGTGATGGTGATGATGAAAACAGGCCTACGACCAATGCGATCGCCGATGCTGCCAAAAATAGCTGCGCCAATGGGCCTAACAACCATTCCCACTCCAAAGGTGGCTAAACTCGCCAATAACCCAGACGCAGGGTCATCAGACGGAAAGAACAGGGGCCCAAATATAACCGCTAAGGTAGCAAAGGTGAGGAAGTCATACCACTCTAAAAAAGTCCCAAAACAGGCCGCAATAGCGACTTTCCTATAAGATTTAGCAGCTTTTTTTAACTCCAAGTTACTAATTTTGTTCAATTTATTTCTTTATGAGTAAATATATGTTGCATAGCAGCAAAAAATACTTGATTTGTCATATTGCTTCAGTTAAAGTTTCATGGTGCAGTGCAATATTTAAATGATTACCTGTTTTATCAAATGCACCTAATAGATTAGTTGTACCACTTAATTAATGGAGAAATAAATGAACCAAGAACAAATCACCGCTAAATTATCCCAAATTAACAGCAAAGGCCTTGAGGCTACTTTTTCATTGAGCGAAGCTGCTTTAGAAAATGCACAAAAATTGGCTGAATTGAACTATGCCGCTTCTAAAGATGCATTGGTGAATGTTCAAGACGGTATTCAGCACGTATTGACGGCTAAAGATCCAAAACAAGTTACTGAATTGCTTAGTGCTGATGCATTGCAAGCTGCTAGCAATCAAGCTGTTGCTTACCAAAAGAAGGTAACCAAAGTGTTGCGTGACGGTAGCAAAGAATTTTCTAACGTAGTAGAAGCTAGTATCGACCAGTTTCAAGACGGTTTGCAAGACTGGGTAAATACAGTAACTGCTACTGCACCTGCTGGTTCAGAAGTATTTGTTTCCTCATTCAAGACTGTATACGGTAGCGTATTGCAAGGTTTCGAACAGTTCCGCGCTGCTAGCAAAGAAGCTTTTGCAACGGCGGAAAAAACGGCTGATCAAGCGCTTGAAACTGCTCAAGGACAAATTGCTCAAGTTAAAAAAGTTGCCACCCCAGCAACACGTAGTCGCAAAGCTGCTTAATTGATGGCGTAGTATTTTAGAGGTTAGTAAAAATTAAAAACCCCGCTGAACTTAAATTCAGCGGGGTTTTTGTTTGGCGCAAAAAAGTTCAATAAAACCCTGGGTTTACTCTTCTAGATCTGATGACGACTCAATTAAGGGTACAGATAAATTTTTACTTGGTTTAACGCCGAGCTCACGCACCTTCTCGGCAGTGCGGATAAGGTTTCCCTTGCCAGTCTTGAGTTTGTTAAAAGCATCGTGATAACTAGTTTGTGCTTGATCCAAACGTTGGCCTAACTTCTCTAGATCATCAACAAATCCCACAAACTTATCGTAAAGAGTTCCGCATTGCTTGGCAATCTCTAACGCATTGCGATTTTGATGATCTTGTCTCCATAGGTGCGCAACAGTTCGCAATGTAGCCATGAGGGTGCTCGGACAAACTAGCACAATATTTTTTGCTAACGCTTCCTGATAGAGATTCGGGGCAGTCTTCAGTGCTAGCAAGAAAGCGGGTTCAATGGGCATAAACATCAATACAAAATCTACCGAGCCAATGCCATACAGCGAACTGTAGTTCTTTCCTGAGAGTCCTTGTATGTGTTGGCGTAGCGATTGAATGTGAGCTGCTAGTTCTAGCTCAGCTTCAGCTGGATCGCTTGTTTGGGCGTAACGGGCATAAGCAGTAATAGATACCTTGCTATCAACTACGAGGCTTCTACCTTCTGGAAGCTTAACTACAACGTCAGGCTGTAAGCGAGATCCATCGGTCTGAGTATGGCTGTCTTGCACAAGATATTCTTCGCCCTTGCGTAGACCTGAAGATTCAAGGATGGATTCTAGAACTAATTCACCCCAGTTGCCCTGAACTTTTGAATCTCCCTTTAAAGCCTGGGTTAGGGAGCGTGTCTCATCAGACATGCGTAGGTTGAGATTAGCAAGTCGTTCGATTTCACTCTTGAGGGCAAAGCGTTCGCGCGCCTCGTTGCCATAAGTGGTATTTACTTGCTCTTTAAATTCCGTTAATTTCGTTTGTAGTGGTTTAAGAAGGGCATCTAGACTCGCCGCATTTTGCTCTGTAAAGCGCTTGGATTTATCTTCTAATATTTCATTGGCCAAGTTCTTGAACTGAATGGTCAGCGCTTCTTTGGCTTCATTGAGTGATTCAACGCGACCTAAGCCTTGCTTGCGCTCTGAATCTAACTCGGCCTCAAAGCGAATGGCATTTTGTAGGGCAAGATCACGCTCTTCGCGCAGGGTGATGGCTAAAGCAGCCTCAGATTGAGCATCAAGCTCTATGCGATGAAGTGCTGAGCGTAAATTAAAGACATAAACCAAAAGGCCTACACATAATCCAAATGGTAGGCCAAATAGCAGCAGAGAGCTTAAGTCAAAAGTCACAACTATGAACTTTTAAAAATTACGCTTTGATTAATTTTTCTAGTTCACCGCTTTGGAGCATTTCAGTCATGATGTCTGAGCCACCAATGAATTCACCATTGATGTAAAGCTGAGGAGTCGTTGGCCAGTTAGAAAATTGCTTAATTCCTTGGCGCATGCTGTCGTCTTCTAGCACGTTCACGGTATAGAGATTTTCAACTCCAATAGAGCGCAAGATATTGAGTGCATTCCCCGAAAAGCCACATTGAGGAAACTGCTGAGTTCCTTTAAGAAACAAGACAACGGGATGGCTGGTAACGATTTCTTTAATTTTTGCTTGGGTATCCATTTTTTCTTTCTTAATAGCAATGTTGGTTTGCAATTTGCACTTGGTCCATTTTAAGACTATCTGAAAAGTAGGGTTAATGTCACGCAAGCATTTGGGACTTATTTTCTGCCCGAAACCGCCCGAGTATGACCCGATAAATCTAAATGCACCTCAATATCGTTAAAGCCAGCGCTATTCATCAATTGAACTACTGCGTCTGACTGATCAAAACCATGCTCTACCGCAATCAGGCCGCCAGGCTTTAGGTATTGATCTGCTTGAGAAATAATAGCCTCCAGACAGCTAAGCCCATTACCGTAATCCGTGAGAGCTGATGAAGGCTCAAACCGTAAATCACCTTGGCTTAAATGGGGGTCCTGAGCAGTGATGTAAGGGGGGTTACTCAAAATGACATCAAACAGGGCTTGGCTATCAAGCGCCTGATACCAGCTACCCTGCCTAAACTGCACTTGTTCTGTGAGGCTTAGACTTTGAGCATTGAGTGTGGCAATAGCTAAGGCATCTGGAGACTGATCAGTTGCAGTCACTGATGATTGGGGTGCTGCACTAGCCACAGCAAGCGCTATTGCTCCTGACCCAGTGCCTAAATCCAGTATTTTGATGTGACCAGGGCGATTGCTGATTTCCCCTAAAGCAATATCCACTAATAGTTCAGTTTCTGGACGCGGTATCAAAACACCGGGTGCCACCAGAAGCTCAATGTTGTGAAATCCCTTTTTCCCTAAAATGTAGGCAATAGGTTCACCCTCTATTCGGCGCGCCTCTAGAGCCTTCCAGGCATCCATCGCTACGGAACTTAGGAGCATGTCATCTCGTGACAATAAGGCCGAGCGGGGAAGTTGATAGTGCTGCTCTAGAACATGGGCTAGCAAAATACGCGCTTCGTTTGGCGGTAGTGCCGAGCTGCTTAATATGGAGCGTAAAGACCGGTCGACACTCATTTTGAAAGGGCTTTAATTATCACCAAGGGCTGCCAGGAGTTCCGCTTGATGCTCTGATGCTAAGGCATTGCAAAGATCATCTAGGTCACCGTCCATCATCGCATCGATTTTATAGAGGGTGAGATTGATGCGATGGTCGGTAATGCGGCCTTGTGGAAAGTTATAGGTCCGTATGCGATCACTACGATCACCAGACCCTACGAGAGACTTTCTTGTTTGCGCTTCGAGCTGATGTTTTTCTCTTTCGCGTGCATCCATGATGCGCGATACCAATACCTTCATCGCTTGGTCTCTATTGCGATGTTGGCTACGGTCATCTTGACACTCCACTACCGTACCCGTTGGTAAATGGGTGATACGAACTGCAGAATCGGTTTTATTAATGTGCTGACCACCAGCTCCAGATGCGCGGAAGGTATCAATACGCAACTCAGCAGGATTAATTTTGACTGCCTCAAGTTCATCCGCTTCGGGCATCACTGCCACCGTACAGGCAGAAGTATGGATACGGCCTTGAGTCTCGGTTTGTGGCACACGCTGTACGCGGTGACCACCAGATTCAAATTTAAGGCGAGAGTAAACGGACTGACCAACTAGGCGTAAGACAACTTCTTTGTAGCCCCCGAGATCGGATTCAGCAGCACTAACGATCTCTACTTTCCAGCCTTGGCGTTCTGCAAATCGGGTATACATGCGCAGTAGGTCGCTAGCGAATAAAGCACTTTCATCACCACCGGTGCCGGCGCGTATTTCTAAAAATACATTGCGATCATCATTGACATCTTTAGGTAGCAATAGTTTTTGTAGCGCATCTTCAAGTGCTTGCATAGTAGCTTGCGCTTGTTTTTGTTCGTCATCAGCAAAGTCCTTCATTTCGGGATCTTTACGCATTTCGTCCGCTGCCTGCGAGTCTGCTTCAGCTTGCTTGTATAAGCCAAACTGTTCAACGATCGTTGCAATATCAGAGTGCTCACGCGTGAGCTTCCGATAGTTATCCATGTCCTTAGTGGACTCTTGGGTAGTTAATAGGGAATTAAGTTCGGCTAAGCGTGTGTCTAGGTGGTCTAGCTTAGCCCGCATGCTGGGCTTCATTTAATGGTCTTCTGGCTTGGAATGCGAGGCGAATAATTTAGGTAGCAACTTAATCAGGGCGTCGCGCTCAGCGCCATTGGAATGTTGTAAAGCATGCAGGGAGCCGTGCAAGAACTTATTGGTTAAGCCTTGCGCTAAAGCATTAAGTACTTCTTGGGGATCATCGCCCCGCATTAAGTGTTTCATAGCGCGCTCTAATTCGAGTTGCCTTAGGCGTTCACCTTGTTGTTGAATATCCTGGATGAGGGGTACGGTCTTACGACCTTGCATCCAATGCATAAAATTACCCACTCGATCCTCAATAATGACTTCTGCTTGGCTTACTGCAGCTTGGCGAAGCGAGGCACCGGTCTGAATCATGACTCCAAGATCATCTACCGTATAGAGATAGATATCGTTCAGGCGGGCAATTTCAGGTTCAAAGTCACGGGGAACCGCTAAGTCAATCATCACCATCGGCTTATGACGACGTTGCTTGAGGGCGCTCTCGACCATGCCCAGGCCAATGATGGGAAGCGTTGATGCAGTGCTGGACACAATAATGTCAAACTCATGCAATCGGGAGGGTAGTTCGGAGAGCTTGAATGACTCAGCCTCTGTATCTTCTATAGAAATAGAATCCGCTAGTTCTTGTCCGCGTTCAATAGTCCGATTGGCGATCGCCACACTTTTAGGCTTGTGTGCTACAAAGTGGGTTGCGCAGAGGGTGATCATGTCGCCCGCCCCAATAAATAAGACGCGCTGGTCGGATATTTTTTCAAAGATACGTTCAGCTAGTCGAACAGAAGCGGCCGCCATCGAAACTGAATGGGCGCCAATTTCTGTAGAACCACGCACTTCCTTTGCAACGGCAAAGGTTTTCTGAAAAAGCTGGTTGAGATAGGTGCCCAATACTCCAGCATCATTAGCTGTCCGGACCGCATCTTTCATTTGACCCAGTATTTGGGTTTCACCAATCACCATCGAATCTAAGCCACACGCGACCCTAAAAGCGTGACGGACTGCTTCCGATTGAGGTAGGGAATATATATGTGGCTGTAAGCTACTTGGGGCTAATTTTTGAGTTTTGGCTAACCAGTCGAAAGTTGCTTCATGCAACAGGTTCACTGCATCGGCATCATTTGCAGCGCAGTACAACTCAGTGCGATTGCAAGTCGACAAAATAGTGGCTTCGGGCAGCCCAGCCTGATTCGCGCCAACCAAATGTTGGCGAAGATCGTGCAACGCTTCTTGAAGATATTCGGGGTCAAAGGCAACTTTTTCCCGAATGGCGACCGGCGCTGTGTGATGATTGATGCCGAGTGTCAACAACTTCATAGTGGTGATTATAGAATTGATGACAAGATTAATGGGGGTAGCAATGGGGTTTTTAGCTTTTCTGGTGATTGGTGGCGCATCTGGAGTATTTGCATGGGTGTTTTATCCTGGGCCAAGTACTGCTAAACCCAAGGTTCAAAATCTGCTCATGCCTATTCTGGTTGGTTCATTAGGTGCCTTAGGCGGCTCTTATGTAGGGCAACTCACAGGTTTTTTCCAATCTGGCCAAATGTGGGAGTGGTTTAGCGCCATCATTGCTTCCTGTGTGGCCGGGTGCTTTTATGCTGCTTTAGCTAAATAGCTTGGCTTGAGGCGGATCCTCATTACCCTTATTGCTTAATGCAACCCAAGTAATGGGCTCCAAGCCTTGTTGCACCAACCATTTATTGGCTTTACTAAAGTGCCCACAGCTGGCTTTTGCACCAGGCTGCAAAAAAGGCTGACTAGTTTTGTAGACCCCCAGTCCAGAAGGATGGGAGGACTGCAAGATTAACTGGTTTTTGCCTAATTTAATTAAGGGTAATTTAGATAGTGCATGGCCTCCCCATAGCATCCATACGAGATTAGGTTTTTGTTGAGCTAGCGCGCTAATAAGCCTATCAATCAGCGGTTTCCACCCCAGGTTAGCGTGACTACCCGCCTCACCTAATTCGACGCTGAGAGCGGTATTAAGGAGAAGCACACCTTGTGCCGCCCAACTGTGAAGGTCACCATTGGGTAAATTACCAAATCCTTCAAGGGCAAGGGCTTTACTAATATTGCGTAAAGAGCTTGGAAACTGCCGAGAATTTTTTGGTATGTGGGCAGGGATAGAAAAGGCTAAACCCTGCGCCAGTCCAGGCGAATGATAGGGATCTTGACCCAAGATTACTACTTTTACCTTAGATAAAGGGGTGAGAGCAAGCGCCTTGAAAAAATTCTGAGGCTCGGGCCTGATGTTGCCAAGATTAGGGGCAATTTCTTTTTGTAGCCGGGTGTTCAGACTTTCCCATTCAGGAGTCTCAAAATAATTACCTAGCAGCGCCCGCCAATCTTGGGGAATATCATCTGCGGAAAATGAATGCATTACTCGGTTGGTACAAGTTCATATTGAGTAGGCATTTGGGATTTTTCCAAGCTAGCCATGCACTCATGTTCTAAATCATCTCGGTAAAAACTCAGAACAAAAAACTGACCTTCGGTAAGACTGCCAAGCACCTTATCCCAGCGATTACTGGTAATGCGCTGACCATTGATGCTTGCGAGGAGGTCGCCTGGCGCCAAACCCGCAGCCTGCAAAGCTCCGCCATCTAAGACGTGCGTCACCTTGATCCAACCGTTCACCTCGCTATGCCGGATACCTAACTGCAGTTTGATGCGTTCTAGCGCTGACTGAGTTTTTATTTTTACTGAAATGAATCGAGGGTTTAACCATTTCTGAATTGGAAGATCCTCCACCCCAAAAATATAGCGAGATTTAAACCCACTCCATATTTTGGTAAAGCCACTGCCGAGGAGTGCGAGAATGAGCGCATCCAAGCCATCTTCAGCAATGCCGTCAAGGGTAACCCCATGGCGTTGCCAAATCAGGCGCATTAAATCATCCAAAGATAAATGATTTAATGTGAATTCGCGGATTTTCAGATCCAGGCCTAAAGCCACTAAGGCACCTTTACCGTAATAGCTGACAACGGCATTGGGTGTGTTCTCATCAGCTTGGTAATACTTGGTCCAGGCATCATAAGAGCTATCAGCTAAGCTTTGCTTCTGTCTTCCTGGGCTACGTAAAATGCCATTCCAATTATTGGCAACTAGCTTTAAATAAGTCTGGAGATCAATTCTCTGACTGCGCAAGAGTTGAAGATCATCGTAATAACTAGTAAAGCCTTCAAACAGCCAAAGCAAGCGTGTGTGGTTGCGGCGATCAAGCTGATAGGGTTGGAACGCCTTGGGCTGAATGCGCTTGACTAGCCAGGCATGAAAGTATTCATGACTACAGAGACCTAAGAATTCACGATAGCTCGTTTCATCAAGCGCAGTATTGATTTGCGGAATTTGATCACGATGGCATAGCAGGGCAGTACTATTGCGATGCTCAAGACCGCCATATCCTGAAAAAACAGCATTGACTAAAAATAGGTAATTCTTAAAGGGCGCTTGTTTTGTTTTAGGTTCAAACAAATTAATCGTGCAAGTGCAGATGGCTTTTAAATCAACAGCAAGCCGCTTCAGGTCAACCTCATGAATGCATCCTTGAATAGCCATGCTGTGGGCAGCACCATTTACATTCCAGTGGGCGATCTGAAATTGGCCCATGGCTACTGGATGATCTAGTAAATCAGCATAGTCTTTTGCTAAATAAAATCCATAGCCCTGAGTATCTACTTTAACCGAGCGCAAACCTGTTTCAACAGTCCAATGTGAGGCCGATGCATCACCAGGTGGAACCAAAATGAGGGCGCATGGTAAATCTTCTTGACCTAAAACGGAGAGACATAAACTACTGGCATTAAAAAATGCGCGCTCACTATCTAAAAAGGCTGCGCGTACAGAAGAGTCAAATGCATATACTGTTGCGAGAACTTCAACTGGCCCTGCAATCTTTGGCAGGCACCATTGATCGTTATTGATTCGATCTAAAGTTAATTTCTGATGGGGCTCGCTTAATGTATAGGCCTCCAAGGATTCAATCTGCTTGCTGAAATCACGAATGAGATAACTACCTGGAATCCATGCGGGCATTTGCAGCATTTGTCCGCTGGGGTTTGGGTTCTCAATTCGTAACTTCACATAAAAGCGATGACCATGAAGGTCTCCTGGCCAAATCGTGTATTGAACAGCAGGTAAGTCTGAAGTGAGGATAGCGTTCATAGAGCTTTATTTCAAAGTCCCAAATTTCTTTTCTATATCCGTGATTTGTACTGCGCCTGGAAATCGGCTGCCATCAGCGAAGAAGAGGGTAGGTGTACCAGTAATCCCGAAAGCTTTTGCAAGAGCCATATTTTTATCTAAAGGAGTCGCACAATCCCCCTTACCAGTGGGTGATACGCCATTAATCATCCAATCCATATATGATTTTTGAGGGTCTGATGAACACCAAATCTGCTTTGATTTCTGCACAGAGTCGGGAGACAGAATGGGGATGAGGTAGGTATAGATCGTGACGTTGTCTAATTGCTGCATCGATTTTTCAAGTCGTTTGCAGTAGCCACAGTTGGGATCCGCAAAGACTGCCAGTTGGCGGCTACCATTACCGCGCACCAGCTTAAATGCATTAGCTTGAGATAGGTCACTCCATTTAATGCGATTGAGATCAGACTGCCTTTGCTCGGTAATGTTTTTTCCGCTAGCCAGCTCAATGATTTCACCTTGAATTAAATACTTGGTACTGGCGTCGGTATAAACAACATCATTACCTACCAACACTTCATAAATCCCAGGAATAGGTGAGGCTATGACACTTTTGACCTTGCTATTAGCGCCGATCTTTTTTTGAAGGTCGCTTCTAATTAGGGCTTCAGATTGGGCATGAGCAAGACCAATACCAGATAACAGTAGGATGATGAGAGTGAGTCCAGATAAGAGCTTATTCAAAATCAACTTCTCCTAAGGCGCGTTCAATTAAGCGCTGTTTAATAAAGTGGCTGCGGTTCACTAAGCCCAAACCCCAGTTGCGCAACTGCCGTTCAGTGCCAGTAGTGCCAGAAAATAATTTCTTGAGCTTATCCGTTACCCACAATAGCGCACTGGTGTCGCCTTGGCGCTGCCGTTCATAACGGCGCAATAGCACCAAGTCATTGGGTAGTCTAAAGGATTCTCGTTTACCTAAAATATTCAGAAGGGTGGCTACATCACGCAGGCCTAAATTTAATCCTTGCCCTGCTAGTGGATGCATCACATGCGCAGCATCTCCGATGAGGGCAACCTTTGGATTGTGTTCTGGACCAATAAATCGCTCGGCGCGAATTTTTCTCAGAGGAAAGGCTGCGGGCGCTGAATTTAGAGTCAAAACACCCAGTTGGTGGGTAATTTTCCCTCCAGCAATGGCGAAAAATTTATCAGACCATCCAGCTTGATCTAGCTTGAGCAACTCAGTTGCATTTTCGGGGGAGGTAGACCACACCATTGAAACTTGTTTATTGGGAAGTGGCAGCATAGCCACAATATCGCCCCCAGGTAAAAACCATTGATAAGCAGTTTCTAAATGGACATGTGTGCAAAGCCAATTAGCAACCACTGCGCTTTGAGAATAACTTTCTACACTAGCCAAAATACCCAGTTCAGAGCGAATCGGGGAGTTTGCTCCGTCGGCGGCAACTACGAGTAGCGCTCGAATGGTATCTCCAGTTTGAAGTTGAAGTGTGACCCCATTAGCGTCTACCGTGACTTTTTCCACCGCATCCGAAATACGATCTAACTTATTTTGGAAGCGAGATGCCTGATCTAGAGTGTGCTCAATGAGATTAGACTCTCCAATCCACGCCAGTTGAGGGGTGCCGGCTTCAAACGCTGACAAATGAAGTTGATCATTTTGCTCTCCCCGGTCACCAAAAATCCGCATATCTCGAACAGGCTGCATCCGCGTCTGATCTAGAGCATCCCAAATTTGTAAATGGGCGAGTAATTGTTGGGTGCCAGGGGAAAAAGCATAAATTCGTTGACCCCATTGATCACATAGAGGGGCAGGAGTAAATTCATTTAAGTCAGGCGCAATATGGACTGTTTGGAGTCCCAATTGAGCAAGGCCCAAGGCGCAGGCCTTACCAGCAATGCCTCCGCCAACGACTGCGACATCCACGATGCGGATTTGAGTCAGATTGGCTGATGTTTTAAGTGAGATATTTTGGTTAGCATTCGACATATCTTGATGATATCGAAACCAGCCCCTTTACAATATCTATATGTCTTTGAAATGTGGCATCGTCGGCCTGCCTAATGTCGGCAAATCTACCCTCTTTAACGCGCTTACCAAGGCTGGAATCGCGGCGGAAAACTATCCTTTCTGCACGATCGAGCCTAACGTAGGGGTGGTTGAGGTTCCTGACCCCCGTCTTGCCGCTTTGGCTGAGATAGTTAAGCCTGAGCGCGTTTTGCCTGCAACGGTCGAGTTTGTCGATATTGCTGGCCTAGTGGCTGGGGCATCCAAAGGAGAGGGCCTAGGTAACCAGTTTTTGGCTACTATTCGTGAAACAGATGCCATTACCCATGTGGTTCGCTGCTTTGATGATGACAACGTGATCCATGTCGCCGGAAAAATTGACCCCATATCGGATATTGGTGTCATTGATACCGAGTTGGCCTTATCCGACTTAACGACTGTTGAAAAAACGCTACATCGCTCTGGTAAAGCTGCAAGATCTGGTAATGACAAAGAAGCCGCAGCTTTGGTGGATGTACTCACTAAGGTACAAGCTCACTTAGATCAGGCCCTACCCGTACGTAGTATGAAATTAACTGAAGAAGAAAATCTTCTTTTAAAGCCACTTTGCCTAATTACAGCTAAACCAGCGATGTATATCGCTAACGTCAAAGAAGACGGCTTTACTAATAACCCGCATTTGGATGCCGTTGTAGAACATGCCGCAAAAGAAGGGGCGCCAGTTGTAGTAGTGTGCGCCGCAATTGAGGCGGAGATTGCCGACCTAGATGAGGCTGACAAGATTGAATTCTTAGCCGATCTGGGAATGGAAGAGTCAGGTTTGGATCGCGTGATTCGTGCCGGCTATAAATTACTGGGTCTACAGACCTACTTTACTGCAGGCGTTAAAGAAGTGCGGGCTTGGACAATTCATCAAGGCGATACCGCTCCGCAAGCTGCTGGTGTCATTCATACTGATTTTGAACGCGGCTTTATTCGTGCACAAACCATTGCTTTTGAAGACTTTGTTCAGTTTAAAGGTGAGGCAGGCGCAAAAGAGGCTGGCAAGATGCGCGCTGAAGGCAAAGAGTATGTAGTAAAAGACGGGGATGTTTTGAACTTCCTTTTCAACGTCTAAAAATTGCTGCCCAATAAAAAGTCCTTAGTTTTTTAAGAACTAAGGACTTTTTAGTTTTTGCCCGCAATGACGGGCTTGAATAACAAATCAGATTGCTTTAACAGCCTTCTCTAAGCACTTTGAAAGGGCCTCATAACGCTTTAAGGCCGCCTTGCTTGGAACAACTTCCTTCTTGCGCCCATCTTCATTGCTGATCATGTTGATATAACCCATAGCGCTGAGGTTTTTCAGGCGACCATGTAAGGTGGCTTGAGAGCCAAGTTCTTCTAATGAAATCAAGTCACCAACTAAAATTGACTGCTTGGCATTACTAAACAAAACAATTTTGTCCAACAAACTCTCTTCGATGGAATCAAGTTTTTTTCCTGGATTGATGCGATCTAGTGCATCAAGTAGATTTAAAAATCGGATGTAGGTCGATGATTTAGCAGTGGTCATGAGTTAGTTTAGTCTCTAAATAGGTTTTATTTATTGGTATGATCGGGAGAATACACCATTTTATGAAATTGATAAATTGATTAAATTAAATAAAAAAAACATACCCGAATGGGTTGCAGGGCTTGTAATTAGTGCTGTGGTCTATGGCGCCTTATTTTATGGAAATTCTTGGCTGACCACTGATCTGACTTATAGCGCAGAAGTTAGTTGGATTTATCTACCCGCTGGGTTACGTTTATTTTTAACTTTGATTTTTGGCTTACCGGGGGCCATTGGCATCGCACTTGCCTCTTTTCTCATTAGTTACTTTAGTGAGTTTCCTTACGACCTCACTACCTGCATCGGTATTGGGCTTATCTCTGGTTTTGCGCCTTATTTAGCAAGATTTTTTATCCTTACCAACGTGAGGTTAGGGCCAGATTTAGGTAACCTAAGCCTACCTAAGCTAGTCGCTTGTGTCTTGATTTACGCTCTCTTAAGTTCCGGATTGCATCAGTTGTGGTTTGCCGTGCGTGGTCTTGCAGAAGCGGGAACTGTGAATCACTTTCTGGTGATGTTTATTGGGGATGTGGCAGGAACTTTGCTTTTGATTGCAGTAGTTAAGTACGGCCTTGATTTATTAAGATCAAGAAAGATCTTTTAGTACTTAATTAAGAAAATAGTTCGCTGAGAGCAAGACCAGGGTCGCTTGCACGCATGAATGCTTCGCCTACTAAAAATGCGTTGACTTGATGCTCACGCATCAGTTGTACATCGGCCCGGGTCATAATGCCTGATTCCGTTACCAGTATTTTATTTTTCGGCGCCATGGATAGTAAGGAAAGCGTAGTTTGAAGAGTGACTTCAAAGGTCTTCAGATTACGATTATTAATTCCTAGTAAAGGTGTTTTCAGCTCTAGGGCTTTTTCTAGTTCGGGGGCATTATGTACTTCGACTAGAACATCAAGGCCCAGCTCTTGAGCACAGAGTTCTAATTCTTTCATTTGGTTTAGCTCAAGACACGCGACGATCAATAAGATAGCATCTGCTCCAATGGATCTTGCCTCATAGATTTGATAGGGGTCGATCGTAAAATCTTTTCTGAGAACAGGAATGGAGCAGGCGGCACGAGCAACTTGCAAATAGGCATTGGTACCCTGAAAGTATTCCTTATCGGTGAGAACCGATAAACAGGCTGCCCCGTTTTTTTCATATGCCCTAGCAATTTGTGCTGGCTCAAAGTTCTCGCGCAAGACGCCTTTGCTAGGGCTTGCTTTTTTAATCTCCGTAATGACCCCTGCTTTTCCAGAGGCAATTTTTTTCTCAATGGACGCTATAAAGCCACGGGGCTTTAATAGGGTATCGAGATTGTTTTCTTCCGCCAGATCACGATGAGCAGCAAGGGATATTTTATGGGAATCTGCGGCGACTTCAAGCTTCTTGGTGGCAACAATTTTATCGAGGATATCGCTCATGGGTAGATTGAATTATTTCTGAGTTGCGGTGATAAATTGATCGAGTTTTTGACGCGCTGCTCCAGATTTAATTGCAGCCTTTGCCATTTGAATGCCGCTGGCAATATCAGGGGCAACATCGGCAACATACAAAACAGCGCCTGCATTTAAGCAAACAATATCACTGGCTGGGCCTGTTTTTTGATTCAGTACATCCAACACAATTGCCATGGAGTCTTTTGCATGAGCGACTTTGAAATCAATGGTGGGTGCAGTTTTAAGGCCAAAATCTTGAGGATGAATTTCATATTCACGCACGACGCCATCTTTTAATTCCCCAACCAGCGTTGGACCTTCGAGGGAAATTTCATCTAAACCATCGCGGCCATGGACCACTAAAGCATGATCCATTCCCAAGACTTGTAATACTCGTGCTTGTATGCCAACCAAGTCTGGATGGAAGACTCCCATCAGAATGCGTTTGGCATCAGCTGGGTTGGTCAGGGGGCCGAGGATATTAAAAATAGTACGCACACCCAAGTCTTTGCGAATAGACGCCACATTCTTCATTGCAGGATGATGGTTTGGGGCAAACATAAAGCCTAGACCAACCTGAGAAATACATTGAGAAACTTGCTCTGAAGAAAGGGTCAACTTAACGCCAAGCGCCTCCAAAATATCTGCGCTACCAGATTTACTGCTGACACTACGATTACCATGCTTGGCAATTTTCGCGCCTGCAGCAGCCGCGACAAACATCGCTGCCGTGGAAATATTGAAGGTATGCGCTCCATCACCACCAGTACCGACAACATCAACTAAGTTTGCTCTGTCTGTCACATGGACTGGAGTGGCAAACTCGCGCATCACTTGGGCTGCAGCAGCGATTTCCCCAACAGTCTCTTTCTTAGTGCGTAAAGCGACCAAAAGCCCCGCAACTAAAGCAGGTGGCATGTCGCCGCTCATGATGAGCCGCATCATAGCGGTCATCTCGTCATGAAATAGTTCGCGATGTTCGATGCAACGCTGCAATGCTGTTTGAGGAGTAATGGACATGGCGCTAACGGTTTACTTCGCTTGTAAGAAATTCTTGAGTAGAGCATGACCATGCTCAGAAAGAATCGATTCGGGGTGAAACTGCACCCCTTCGACTGCAAATTCACGGTGACGCACACCCATAATCTCACCATCCGATGAGGTGGCAGTAATTTCCAGGACAGCTGGTAATGAGCTTTTCTCAATGGCTAATGAGTGATAGCGGGTGACCTTAAATGGGCTGGGCAAGCCTTTGAAGACGCCGATGCCGGTATGGTGAATGTCATCAGTTTTACCGTGCATAACCTTTTGGGCTCGAATAATGTGTCCGCCGAAGGCTTCACCAATAGCTTGGTGCCCTAAGCACACTCCCAGAATTGGAATTTGACCTGCATATCGTTTAATGGTCTCAACCGAGATGCCCGCTTCAGCAGGACTACAAGGTCCTGGCGAAATACAGATGCGCGCAGGATTTAATTTCACAATCTCTTCCACGGTAATTTCATCATTTCGAAATACTTTTACATCCTCACCAAGTTCAGCAAAGTACTGCACTAAGTTGTAAGTAAACGAATCATAGTTATCAATCATGAGGAGCATCGAGTCCTCCTTGTACTAAATCAGCTGCCATTAATACTGCGCGGGCTTTTGCTTCTGTTTCTTTCCATTCAGCGGTAGGGTCTGAGTCTGCGACTACCCCAGCGCCTGCTTGTGAATGCAAGACGCCTTCACGAATGACACCAGTACGAATGGCAATCGCCACATCCATATCACCGGAAAACGAGAGGTAACCTACTGCGCCACCATAAACACCCCGTTTTACAATTTCCATCTCATCAATAATTTCCATGGCCCGAATTTTTGGGGCGCCTGATAACGTGCCGGCAGGAAAAGTTGCCCGAAGAACATCCATATTGCTCATATCGTCGAGTAGCTCGCCTTCTACGGAACTCACGATGTGCTGCACATGGGAATACTTTTCAATGGACATGGAATCGGTCACCTTAACAGACCCCGTTTTGGCTATACGGCCCACATCATTTCGAGCCAGATCAATCAACATGACATGCTCTGCAATTTCTTTTGGGTCAGCGAGCAGTTCTTTGGCAAGACGATCGTCTTCTTCGGGCGTTCCACCACGTGGTCGAGTACCCGCCAATGGGCGGATAGTCACGATTTTTTCAGACTCACGCTTTTCTTGACGGACCAAAATCTCTGGAGAAGATCCAACGACTTGAAGGTCGCCAAAGTCATAGAAATACATATAAGGCGAGGGATTTAATGAGCGTAACGCCCTGTAAAGAGATAAAGGAGAATCGGTAAATGGCTTGCTGATGCGTTGACCGATCACGACCTGCATACAATCACCGGCCAAAATATATTCCTTGGTCTTGCGCACAGCATTTTCAAAATCTTCCGCTTTAAATTGGCGGATGAGCTCTGTTTTGGCGCTGGGTAGTGAGGCGGGCATGCTGACTGGCTGATGCAGGTAGGCGAGCAGCTCTTTTAATCTGGCTTGGCCTGTTTCAAAACTATTCGCAATGCTGGGGTCTGCATAGACAATTAAATAAATGCGGCCCGCTACGTTATCAATCACGGCCAATTCTTCAGTCAGCATCAGCTGAATATCGGGCACACCCAATTCATCGGGCAGGCTATGTTTAGCTAAGCGAGATTCAATATAGCGAACAGTGTCATAACCAAAGTAGCCAGCAAGGCCACCACAAAATCGGGGCAGACCAGGTTGCAAGGCGACCTTAAAACGCTTGAAATAAGCATCAACAAAATCGAGTGGATTATCGCGATTGCTTTCAACCACTATGTCATCGGTTAAGACTTCTGTCAGCGGGGCGCTCGGCGTGCCCGCCGTCCTCAATATCGTTTTTGCAGGCAAACCAATAAAGGAGAAACGACCAAAGCGCTCTCCACCTAAGACTGATTCAAGTAAGTAAGTATTTTTTTGGCCAAGCCCTTGGGTCAGCTTGACATAGAGGGAGAGCGGTGTTTCTAGGTCTGCTAAAACCTCTTTCACCAGTGGGATACGATTAAAACCCTGTTGACCTAGGGCATGAAATTCTTCGCGCTCCATCAGACTCTTCTCGACTTCGCTAATTCTGTCCGCATCGCATCAATCACGGCAGCATAATTTTCTTTGCCAAAAATTGCTGAACCGGCAACAAAGGCATCTGCGCCAGCTTTGGCTACATCTGCGATATTGTCGACCTTGATTCCACCATCTACTTCAAGGCGAATGTGGTGCCCCGTCTGTTCTTGATGCCGATCTAAGCGAGCGCGAACTTGAGCAATTTTTGTGAGCGTACTGGGAATAAAGGATTGACCACCAAATCCAGGATTTACGGACATTAGCAGCACTAAGTCGAGTAACTCTAGGGTGTGATCAAGGTGATCTAATGGAGTCGCTGGATTCAAAACTAAGCCAGCCTGACAACCTTGATCGCGAATGAGATTAAGTGTGCGGTTCACATGCGGACTTGCCTCGGGATGAAAACTAATCAGGCTAGCCCCAGCTTTTGCAAAATCAGGAACTAAGCGATCTACTGGCTCAACCATGAGGTGCACGTCAATCATGGCCGGTTTGCCATTTTTCATTGCATAAGGGCGAATAGCCTCACACACGAGAGGGCCAATCGTCAGATTGGGCACATAGTGGTTGTCCATGACATCAAAGTGAATCCAGTCGGCTCCAGCGGCTAAAACGTCTTGAACTTCCTTGCCAAGGCAGGCGAAGTCGGCCGACAAAATAGAGGGGGCAATAATAAACTGGGGGTCGAGGGGCAATTTCTGGCTATCCATCCCTAGATTCTAGCTTGCAGTTGACTCTAGGATGGAGCAGAATTCGAGCATGAATCCTCATGAAATCAACATTACAGTCAAATCCCAGTATTTGCCTGAACAGTCCGACCCCGATAACCGCCAATTTGCCTTCGCCTATACCATCACCATTCGTAATGCTGGGGCGAGTAGTGTGCAGCTGATTGCCCGGCATTGGTTCATTACAGACGGGGATAACGATGTCCAGGAAGTGCGGGGATTAGGGGTGGTTGGTCAGCAACCTTTGTTACGAGCTGGTGAGCATTTTGAATACACTAGTTGGGCTACCTTACCCACTCCTGTAGGAACTATGCGCGGGGAATACTTCTGCGTTACTGAGGACGCTCAATTTTTTCAGGCGCAGATTCCTGAATTTGCCTTGGTTATGCCCAGAACACTGCATTAATGAACATGCACGCGATTTAAGCTTACTTTTTCCCTTTGCCAGTCCATAGAACAATGAACAGGAGGAGTGCTAACGCAATACCACCCTCCAATACAAATAGGATCATTGGGTATTCATCGAGTAAATTGGCAATCATGATTTCTAAATTCACAGGGTTGACTACATCTATTGGGCGAAAAGCTTGGTTCAGTGTATTCGTTATCACTATGACTTGTTTAATGGTGGCTTGTTCAACCCCGCCAACCCGGGGTCCAGCTTACCGATCCGGTGGAGGTATGCCCGCCTCTTATAGATCCTCTATTGCCAGCTTTAGCGCGGTTTCCTGGCAGGCCTTGCCGGGGTGGCAGGAAGATGATCTTTCTCAAGCCTGGCCTGCATGGCTAAAAAGCTGTGATGCTTTCAGAAAAAGAAATAGTGAGATTGATTGGCAAGCAGTCTGTGTCAAAACCAGTACTGTCTCACCCAAAGATGGTCAAGCTATTCGCCAATATTTTGAGAACAACCTTCAGGCCTTTGAAATCCGCAATAGCTCAGGAAGTGAGTCAGGTTTAATTACTGGCTACTACGAGCCTGTGATGAATGGTTCCCAAACAAAAACTGGCGCCTATTCTGTGCCCCTATATGGCTATCCCAATGCTTGGAAAAAATCTAAGCCAATGCCAGCCCCATCTCGCTCTGAACTCATTAGCTCAGGAGCACTTCACGGCTTAGAGATTGCCTGGGTTCAGGATCCCGTAGCCGCTGCCTTTATGCAGATTCAGGGTTCGGGAAAAATTCGCCTTGAGGATGGACGTGTATTGCGCTTGGGTTATGCCGGCACCAATGACCAGCCTTTTAAATCGTTTGCTCAGTGGTTGCTAGATCGCAAGGAAATTAATCGTAGCGAAGCCACTATGCAAGGTATCTCACAGTGGGCAAAACGCAATCCTAGTCAGGTGACTGAAATGCTCAATGCCAACCCCCGTTTTGTTTTCTTTAAAGAGTTGTCGGGTAATGTCAGTTCAGACCTAGGTCCTAATGGAGCTTTGGGCGTGCCATTAACGAGCGAACGAAGTATTGCGGTTGACCTTCAGGCCCTTCCCCTAGGGGCGCCAGTATTTTTAGCTACGACTAAGCCGTTGAGTAACCAGCCGCTCCAAAAGCTGGTGATGGCTCAGGATACTGGCAAGGCAATTGTGGGCGGTGTGCGGGCTGATTACTACTGGGGCTCTGGAGATTCGGCTGGGGAATTGGCTGGACGGATGAAACAAAATGGCAAGATGTGGGTATTACTACCACGCTGATCGAAGTAAGATTTGAAAGGGATTTATGAGCTACAACACTATTTTGACTGAAGTAGACGGTAAGGTTGCCGTGATTACTTTAAATCGCCCCCAAGTACTCAATGCCCTTAATGATGAATTAATGGATGAACTAGGCGTTGCATTGTTAGCCTTTGATGCTGATGACAACATTGGTTGCATTATTGTGACCGGAAGCGAGAAAGCCTTTGCTGCTGGTGCTGACATCGCTTCAATGGCCCAATATGAATTTAAGGATGCGTACCGCACAGACTTTATTACGCGCAATTGGGAGCAGATAAAAAAAGTGCGCAAGCCAGTCATTGCAGCGGTATCAGGTTATGCCTTGGGG
This sequence comes from uncultured beta proteobacterium, assembly GCA_903846025.1. Taxonomy (GTDB): domain Bacteria; phylum Pseudomonadota; class Gammaproteobacteria; order Burkholderiales; family Burkholderiaceae; genus Polynucleobacter. Next base: position 26,242 of record CAIMZP010000103.1, read on the forward strand.
GGCGGATGTGAGTTGGCCATGATGTGCGACACCATTATGGCTGCTGATAATGCAAAGTTTGCTCAACCTGAAGTGAAGTTGGGAATTATTCCTGGTGCGGGTGGTACACAGCGATTGCCGCGGGCAGTTTCTAAAGCGAAAGCAATGGATTTAGCGCTTACGGGTCGCATGATGGATGCCACTGAAGCTGAACGCTCTGGCTTGGTATCTCGCATCTTTCCTCAGGCAGATTTATTGAGAGAAGTAAAAACCATTGCAAAGGGCATTGCTGATATGCCATTGCTGACAGCCATGATGGTGAAAGAGGCCATCAATACAGCTTATGAAACCACCCTGTCAGAGGGCATTCATTTTGAGCGCCGATTATTTCATGCCTGCTTTGCAACAAATGACCAAAAAGAAGGCATGACAGCATTTATGGAAAAACGCCCCGCCAAATTCACGAACTCTTAGTGTTTTTCTAGGTAACGCTGCGCGAGCTTGACCCAATAGCTCACGCCAATAGGGATGAGGGCATCGTTGAAGTCATAAGAGGGGTTATGCAGATGGCACGGACCCATACCGTGCCCAACTGCGCGATGGTCGCCGTCGCCATTACCTAAAAAGACATAGCAGCCGGGTTTCTCGAGCAACATAAAAGCAAAATCTTCCGCACCCATGGTCGGATCAATTGCAGTATTGACGTTTTGCGCTCCCACCAGCTCGCTCATCACTTCAGCTGCAAAGTCTACTTCAGTGCCATGATTAATTAGGGGCGGGTAGTTTCTAGAAAAACTGACTTCTGCCTGACAATCGAACGCATTGGCAACGCTGTGGGAAATGGCTTTTAAGCGTTCTTCAATTAAGTCCAGGACTTCTAATGTAAAGGTGCGTACAGTGCCGCCAATAAAGGCGCTATCGGGGATGACGTTACTAGTCTCGCCAGCATGAAATTGAGTGACTGATAAAACAGCGGCATCAACAGGACGTTTATTGCGCGTGATGATGCTTTGTAGGGCCTGCACAACCTGAACACCAGTCAAAACAGGATCGGCGCTGTTATGGGGTAGGGCTGCATGACCGCCATTGCCGCGAATAGTGATTTCAAAAGTGTTGCTTGAGGCCATCATCGGTCCCGACGTCACACCAAAATAACCTTCTGCTAGGCCAGGCCAATTATGCAATCCAAAGACAGCATCACAAGGAAATTGCTTGAAAAGGCCATCATGAATCATTTCTTTTGCGCCCGCACCACCTTCTTCTGCTGGCTGAAAAATAAAAATAACCGTGCCTTTGAATTCTCGATGGTTTGATAAATACTGAGCAGCACCAAGCAGCATGGCAGTATGGCCATCATGGCCACAGGCATGCATCTTTCCAGCATTCTTTGAGGTATGAGCAAAGGTGTTGTGTTCTTGCAAAGGAAGGGCATCCATATCGGCGCGCAGACCAATCATCTTGCCTGGGCCTAAATCCCCTTCTAACTTTCCAACAACACCAGTTTTACCGAGGCCACGATAAACCGAGATACCCCAGCTTGAGAGGGCTTCGGCTACCAGATCAGCCGTGCGATTCTCTTCAAACCGTAATTCGGGATGAGCATGAATGTTACGTCGG
>CAIMZP010000104.1 GCA_903846025.1 uncultured beta proteobacterium
TTAACTGTAAAGCTTAAGAAAGATATTCCTATTGCTGAGATTGAAGCTATCCTAGCTAACGACAATCAATGGGTGAAAGTAGTGCCTAACGACCGCGAAGCATCGGAGCGTGACCTATCACCTGCGGCTGTAAGCGGGACTTTAACAGTGCCGATTGGCCGCTTACATAAGATGGCAATGGGCCCTGAATATCTTGGCGCTTTTACGGTTGGCGATCAATTGTTGTGGGGCGCAGCAGAGCCGTTGCGCCGCATGCTTCGTATATTGCTTGAGGATTGATGTTGAAACTTAATTCACTTTTTTTTATGAAATTACTCTTCTTAGTTTTTCTGGGCTGGTCCTGCATTGCTTCAGCAATCTCTTTGGGGCCGCCTAAGTTACTTTCTAGCCCCAATGAACCGCTTAGGGTTGAAATTCCGATTCTGGTGAATGCTGAGGAGCAGAGCTCAGTAGCAACCCTTCAGGCAGCTATGCCTGCAAAGGCCGCATATGATCGTTTGGGAGTTTCTTCAAAAGTACTCGACTTTAATGTTCAAACGATGGTGTATCAAAATAGGCAAGGTCAACTGGTAGTTATGGTGGAGACCGCTAAGCCAATTCCAGTTGACGATGACCCTTTCATCGGTTTATTAGTGAACCTAACATGGTCATCAGGCAGCATAACCAAAGCGTTTACTTTGCTTATGGGGGATGCTCAAAAGATTCTAGTTAGATCGGGTCAAACTATGTCCGAGATTGCTGCGCAGATGGTCCCGCAGCTAGACGGAGCAACACTAGATCAAACCATGATGGCTTTATTTAAAGCAAACCCTGATGCATTTGCCAGCGGCAGCATTAATCGGATCGAAGCGGGTGCAGAATTGAATATACCCACACAAGCACTTCTTCGATCTATTAGTCCGGCTGAAGCAAAGCATTTTGTGTCCAAATCAAATGCCCAGTGGCGTTCTGAGCGAGAAGCAAAAACTGCCTTAACGGAACCTTTGAGATTAGCAAAAAAAGAGGAAAATATTCCCGCTAAGGATCGACTAAAGATTGGCTCTAGTTCCACGGGAGATGCCAATGAGCGCCGCGATACGGAGGAATTAGTCGCCCAAGAAAAAATGCTTGAACAGGCTAAAGTTCGTGTAGTAGAGTTAGAAAAAAATATTGCTGATTTACAAAAGTTATTAGGTAAATCAAAAGGGCCATCTCAAGAGAAAAAAACAATCGAAACGATCTTGGGGCTTGGTGAATTTACCCCGGCCATTTTGGCCTTATTTGTGATTGCCTGTATTGGTTTACTGCTATGGTTTTTGGCCAAAAATGCGCGTAAATCCGAGATTGCAGATTTCGTAAAAACAACATCTCCTCCTGAAGTCGCAGTACAAGATTTATCGGTATTCCATAGCAATATGCCTGAGCGTGCAAAGGCGTTGTTTGCAGGGATTGATTTAGACTTAACGTCCACCAAGCCAGCCCATATTCCTGTAGAGGTGCCAATTGATGAAAGTAATTCTTCGGCAGATACATTGCGCGTAAAACTCAATTTAGCTCGCGCATACATCACGATTGAGGATTTCTCTGCTGCTAAAAAGTCGCTTGAAGATATTTTGCAAGTCAGTAACTCTGTTGACCCCAGCATTACTGCCGAGGCTCAAGAATTATTATTGGAGTTATCGTATCTTAATGGCTAGAGTTTGGTAATGCGCATCGCGCTTGGTTTGCAGTACGACGGAAGCTCATTTTCCGGCTGGCAGTCTCAGGTCAGTGGTAATACGGTTCAAGATGTATTGGAAAAAGCCATCTTTGAATTTATTGGGACTGAGGCTGTCAAAGGTGGGCGGATTAGAGTTGTCACGGCGGGAAGAACGGATACAGGAGTCCATGCTTTAGGCCAGGTAGTTCATTTTGACGTTAATGTAGAAAGGGAGAGTTGGTCTTGGGTGAGAGGGGTCAACGCTTTTTTACCTGGGTCAGTTGTTGTTAATTGGGCGAAGCCCGTTTCAGACGAATTTAGTGCTCGTTTTTCAGCATTTGAGCGCACTTATATTTACGCATTACAGGCTGGACCTTGCCGCTCACCAATGGCCGCTTCTCGTGCTGGATATCTGATAATGCCTGCTGATCGTTGGTTTGATGTCGACTCCATGAGGGATGCAGCTCAATGCCTCATTGGCGAGCAGGACTTCAGTTCATTTCGATCCTCAGAGTGCCAAAGCAAAACCCCGATAAAGACCATGCAATCTATTGAGATCGTTTCAAATGCTCCTTGGTTATATTTTAAGATCAAAGGAAATGCTTTTTTACATCACATGGTGCGGAATTTAGTGGGTAGTTTTTTGATGATTGGTACTGGCAAGCAATCTTCCGCTTGGATGAAGGAGGTTCTTGATGCCAAGGACCGAAGCATGGCGGCGCCAACCTTTTCGCCAGATGGTTTGTATTTGGCAAAAATTACCTATCCACAAGAGTTTGAAATTCCAGCCCCATGGCTCGAGAACTCCTGGCTTCCAGTCAACCTGATTAGCTCATAAGCTTTATTATTTCTGTATGGGACTACTTACTTACTCACCAGGCCGAACAAGAATCAAAATTTGTGGGCTCAAAATGCCCGCTGATGTTGATGCTGCTGTTGTTGCAGGTGTCGATGCGCTTGGTTTTGTATTTTATCCCCCCAGTTCTAGAGCGGTAAGCCCTAATATTGCCGCTTCCCTAATTTCTAGGCTACCGGTAGGCGTTGATGCTGTTGGGCTGGTTGTTAATGCCACAGATGCCCAATTTTCTGCCATACGGACTGCCGCTCCAATCACTATGTGGCAGTTTCATGGAGATGAATCTCCTGAGGATTGCCGGAGGTTGGCGGCAGGCCAGCCATGGATGAAAGCCGCTCGCATCGGGGCTCAGTTCGCGTTTGATGAATTCTCCCTACAATACAATCAAGCAAACGCCTTCTTGCTTGATGCTCTCGTAGAGGGTTATGGCGGAGGGGGCGTTCCTTTTGATTGGCAGGGGATTCCACAGGCATGGGTAAGCGCAAACGCGCCTCGGGTCGTTTTGAGTGGTGGGTTGAACACGCACAACGTGGGCGAGGCTATCGCACGTCTTCACCCTTGTGCGGTTGATGTTTCTAGCGGCGTAGAAATCAGCAA
>CAIMZP010000105.1 GCA_903846025.1 uncultured beta proteobacterium
AATTAGTCGTTTTTGGTTTTAACAACTTTACGACCACGATAGTAGCCGTTTGGTGAAATGTGGTGACGCAAATGAGCCTCGCCCGTTGTGGCTTCTACAGCCGTAGCAGGTGCGGTCAAAAAGTCGTGTGCACGATGCATGCCACGTTTGGATGGTGATTTTTTATTCTGTTGGACGGCCATATTGAACTCCTAAGCAAGGCGATATTCTAACATAGAAAATCACTTAAATGCTTGATTTATTGGTAAAAGAAACTTGAAACAGCACCAGTAACGCAAGCAGTCTATTTAAATTTTCTTTATATCTTTCAATATGTTAAAGGGATTTTTAGGCTTTTCAGGAGCCTCCAACTCACCCATGGAATCCCCAAACGAAGAAGCATGAGGCTCACAAGTGCCTTCTGGATGCTTGGGGATTAAGGGAAGGGAAAGCAGGATTTCATCCTCAATGGCCTCCAAAAGATCAAACTGCTGACTAGCAACCAAAGGTTCCCGGTAGTCATCCTCGATAGGGTGCTCATCAGCCTCAGTCTCGGTTGGGACCATAATAAATTGACGTTTCTCTACCAAATCAAGACTGCAATCCTTTAAACAACGCTGACATACCTTATGCAGGCGACCATTGAGCTCCAAATCGACAATTTGTCGCGGCTCGCCTCCATGCACATCCTCAAAGTGGGTGTCTAACTTCCAATGAAAGCCATCTCCAAACTCTATTTTTGAGACATCTTGGGCGATCCGCGGAAGCATGGATATTTCTAAAAAACCACCGCCTTTATAAGGGTGGGAAGCACAAAAATCTACCTTTCGCAGCGCATCTGGAGTGGTAGAGAGTTCAACTTGAGGTAAAACTTGATTACGATTCATAGTATTAGTCTAAATGATGGCACAAGTGAAAGTAGCGCTAGTAATGAGTAAGTCTCCAAAAAATATCCTAATTCTGGCATCAACCTCCATTTATCGCCGCGAGCTACTCGAGCGTCTGCGAATTCCCTTTACAGTGATCTCTCCTCAAGTAGAAGAAACACCTCTTCCTGGAGAAAGCACATTAGATCTGGCCTTGCGCTTGGCCAAAGCAAAGGCAGCGACAGTTTCTCAAGCACATCCAGAGGCCTGGGTTATTGGCTCCGATCAAGTAGCTGATTTATGTGGGGCGGCGATTGGTAAGCCGGGAAACTTTGAAAGGGCAATGGCGCAATTACAACTTATGCGTGGCGCTACCGTCACCTTTCACTCGGCGCTTTGTCTAATGCGTGGTGATATTGAAACAACCCTGAGCATTCCTACTGAAGTCACCTTTCGCAAATTGCCAGACGATGTATTGGAGGCTTATCTTCTTGCTGAAAAACCCTATGACTGTGCCGGTAGCGCAAAATCCGAAGGTCTTGGCATCAGCCTGTTAGAGAAAATAAGGAGTGATGATCCCACCGCCCTCATTGGTCTGCCATTAATTGCTCTGTGTGGGTTACTACGCGAAGCTGGCTTCACTATTCCACCCAAAGCATAAAGTACAAATAAATCATCCATCATGAGTCCAACACTAGGCACCCTTTATCTCGTTCCCAATACTTTGGGGGACGACTCTCGCATAGAACAGCTACCCTGGGTCTTGCCTCATGAAACCCTTTTACAGGCAGCAAAACTCCAACATTGGATTGTTGAGGATGCTAAAACTGCACGCGCCTTTTTGAAAGCAGTAGAGGGCATTACTCCGTTAGCCTGCTCCATACAAGAAATGCAAATGAGCGAGTGGCGTGGCGCTGCACGCAACGCCAAGTATGGTGACTCAATTAAACCTGCCGATTTGCTCAAACCTTTAATTGCAGGTCATGATGTTGGCCTAATGTCAGAAGCCGGCGTACCCGGTGTAGCAGATCCTGGTGCTGAATTGGTTCTCGCCACTCACAAACTCGGTGCGATAGTAAAGCCTTTGGTAGGGCCAAGCTCCATCCTACTAGGGCTGATGGCAAGCGGTCTGAATGGTCAGCAATTTGCGTTCCAAGGTTATCTACCCCATGACGGGCAAGAGCGAACTATAAAACTCAAACAACTGGAAATAGAGTCTAGAAAATTACAACAGACTCAAATTTGGATCGAGACACCCTACCGCAATGTGGCAATGCTGATGGCATGCTTAAATTGTTTGGCGCCACAATCACTACTTTGCCTTGGCATGGATCTCAGTCTTAAATCAGAGATTATTACGACCTTATCGATCACTGAGTGGCGTAAACGCTACCCCAATGAAGCAGCGTGTATCGGCTTGCAGAATCGACCAGCAGTATTTCTACTGCTGGCTTAAAGCTGAGTCCCTTATTGCACTACCTTAAGTCTGGCGTTTTAATAAGCGCCTTACCAGCGGCTGAACCCGCCTCTGCGCCAAAGCGTTTAGCAACTCGCTCAGCAAAGTTTTCTTTCTGGGTGTAATCCAAGACATCAGGGGCCTTAAGAATATCGCGAGCAACTGAGTCCACCGTTCCGTAACCATCTACTAAACCAATCTTGATGGCTTGTTCGCCATTCCAAATTCGACCCGAAAAAAGATCTGGGGTTTCCTTTAAGCGAATGCCACGGCCTTCTTTAACCACTGCGATAAATTGCTGATGGATCTCATCAATCATGGTTTTAATCATTTCTGCTTGCTGTGGATTTTCTTTCGAAAAAGGATCCATCATGCCCTTATTTGAGCCAGCAGTAATCATGCGGCGAGTAACGCCCAATTTATCCATCAAACCAGTAAAGCCAAAGCCCTCCATAATCACGCCAATGGATCCAACCAAGCTGGCTTTATCAACCAAGATTTGATCGGATGCAACTGCCACGTAATAACCACCAGAAGCACATATATCCTCTACAACTACATAAAATGGCTTAGTCGGGTAGAGCTTACGTAAACGATGAATCTCATCATTAATCATGCCAGCCTGGACTGGCGATCCGCCTGGACTATTAATCCGCAATACCACGCCAGCACTATGCTCGTTCTCAAACGCTGAGCTTAAAGAAGAATTGATATCTGACGCATTAGCCATAGAGCTTGATGAAATCTCGCCCTCAAGCGTCACTAATGCGGTGTGCTTCTCCACGCCGATCCCACGCCCAGGCAAACGAAAATCAAATACAGCAAAAATAACCCCAATAAAGACTGCCAAAGTAAGTACGCGCAACACTGCTTTCCAGCGTCGCGCTTTACGGGTCTCTTTTAAACTTTCCAACAGCAAATGCTCAAGAGCTTGACGTTCCCAATTCTGATTTTGATCCATCTTTTCTGATTCCTGGTGTAAAGGTCTTCGGTATTGTGTTTATTCTTACAGCAATCTTATTGGCTTCTCACGGTAAGATTTTCATCCAGCCATTTAGCTAATTGTGGAACATCATCCACGTGGATGAGTGAGTTAGCTTCTTTTAAAGTATCCGGTGGATGCGCGCCATACGTCACTGCAACGGCATCAACACCAGCATTGGCGGCCATATTTAAATCATGGGTAGTATCGCCAATCATCAGCATCCGACGCATAGGCACCTGCATCACATCAGATAACTCCAATAACATCCCGGGATGGGGTTTGGAAAAGGACTCGTCAGCCGTCCGGGTCTCATGAAACAAGTGCCCAATTTGATGGTGCGCAAGGGATCGATCTAGACCCGCCCGAGACTTGCCTGTAGCCACGCCTAACAGATAGCCACTCTCTCGCAAATCTTCAAGCAACTGCCGAATTCCAGCAAATAGATGGAGCTCATGGTCTTTAGCTAGGTAGTGACGTCGAAAACATTCAGTTAGCTTAGGAAAATGCGCTGGCTCAATCCACGGCACTGCCCTGCGCAATGAATCATGAATTCCCAAGCCAATAACTGAACTCGCTAAAGTGTCATCGGGCTCTTTAAACCCTAAGTCACGGCAAGCTTGCTGAATGCAATAAACGATCGTTGGCGTCGAATCCATAATAGTTCCATCCCAATCCCAAACAATGAGGTCATAGCGTCTATCTGGCGTTTTTTTCTCAATCATTAAGTTCTTTGGTCGCCGATGTCTTATCAACTAATGACTCAAAGTGACTCATCATCATTGTAAATTCTGCGGGTAACGGTGATTCAATGCGCATTTTTTCACCTGTACGGGGATGTGTAAAACCAGCAAGGTGGGCATGTAAATAGAGGCGCTTCGATTTAATCTGCTTATCTAGATCTTCAAATCCATACTTATCGTCGCCTAAAATGGCATGACCCAATTTTTGCAGATGCACGCGAATTTGGTGAGTTCGCCCTGTCTTTAGCTGTGCCTCAGCCAAGGTGATAGTGGCATCCGCGCGCTTCATTGTCTTAATTACACGCAAGGCGGTATGACTTGGTAAACCGTTAGGGTCAACGCGTACGCGTCGCTCACCATTTGGCAACAGATACTTATGCAACGGAAACTTCAGTTGCATCACCCCAGCGCCCTGCTCAACTTCGCCATGTGCTAACAGGAAGTAGCGTTTATCAGTCTGACCTTCGCGAATTTGGCGATGCATCTCAACTAAAGCACTACGCTTCTTAGCCAATAGCAATACCCCTGAAGTATCTCGATCCAACCGATGAACTAATTCTAGGAAATTGAGTTCGGGACGGGTAATTCGTAAAGTCTCAATCACGCCTAGGGCTATTCCTGAGCCCCCATGGACAGCCAAACCAGTCGGTTTATTCACTATTAAAAGAGCGTCATCCTCATAAAGAATAGGCATTTTGTCGGAATATCCGCGTGCCCTAGATTTGGTTTGGGCGGTATTAACTGCTGCAATTTGGGCTGGTTCGGCCAAGCGAACAGGGGGGAGTCGGACGACATCACCCTCAATTAAACGCGTAGTTGGCTCGGCTCGCTTCTTGTTTACCCGAACCTCACCAGAGCGAATAATCCGATAAACATGGCTTTTAGGAACCCCTTTTGCCCACCGTAATAGATAGTTGTCCAAGCGCTGACCAGCCTCTTCTGGGCCAATAGTCTGAAGATGTACTGCAGGGGAAGATGCTGTTTTGGCCTTTAAAGGCTGAGAATTGGGTTCGGGTTTCATGATTTATCTCTCTCGCCACCTCGGCGAGGGACTTAACAATACCCCATTGTCATTCAACTTGTACCGTATAATCAACGCTCTAGCCAATTTATTGGTCCGAGACCAGCCTGAAGTCAGGTTTGAATCGTGGGGCTTGGAGTCGCCCTTAATAGACTCCCGGGGTTGCCCCTCCCCCGTTGCAATGAGGCGCAGGGTTGGTGTGCCGTATGCCGCGACCCGCGATTAGAAGACAGTTTTCAGGCGCGCGCCTGCATTGATGACCTAAAGGAGGTCTCTGCGGCGATCGTCAAGTGTGGCGCTGATTGAACCAAGGTTTAAGTCTGCGTACTAGGCAAAATGTGCCTAGATTTGCTTGATCCACACTCTCAAGCCGCTGGTGGGCTATGCCCCAAGCGGTGTATAACTTTCTCCCTATCGCAGCGCGCTACGACGACCTCCCCCATAGGAGAGTTTTATGAAACGCATGTTATTTAATGCAACTCAACAAGAAGAGTTGCGAGTTGCCATCGTCGATGGTCAAAAACTTATTGATATTGATATCGAAGCTGCCGGTCGCGAACAACGCAAAGGCAATATTTACAAAGGTGTTATTACTCGCATTGAGCCATCGCGTGAAGCTTGCTTTGTAAATTACGGTGAGGAACGCCATGGCTTCCTCCCATTTAAAGAAGTGGCTCGTACTTACTTTAAAGAAGGTGTTGATGTTCGTAACGCTTCCATTAAAGAAGCTCTGCGCGAAGGTCAAGAAATTATTGTTCAGGTAGAAAAAGAAGAGCGCGGCCAAAAAGGTGCAGCGTTAACTTCCTTTGTTTCCCTGGCTGGTCGTTATTTGGTATTAATGCCTAATAATCCGCGTGGAGGCGGTGTATCGCGTCGCATTGAAGGCGAAGACCGTCAAGAGCTCCGCGAAGCAATGGCTCAATTAGAAGTGTCAGAGGGCATGAGCATTATTGCTCGCACCGCTGGTATAGGTCGTGATGCTACTGAATTGCAGTGGGACTTAAGTTACCTTATGCAATTGTGGGGAGCAATTGATGAGGCGGCAAAAGGAAATTCGGCGCCCCTATTAATTTATCTCGAGTCTAGCTTGGTAATTCGCGCGATTCGTGATTATTTCCAGCCTGATATTGGTGAGATCCTCATCGATACCGATGATATTTACGAACAAGCTGCGGCATTCATGTCAGTAGTTATGCCTGATAACTTGCCAAGAGTAAAACGCTATCAAGATGATGTACCTTTGTTCTCACGCTTTCAAATTGAACATCAAATTGAAACGGCATATTCACGGACCGTGCCCTTACCATCTGGTGGCGCCATCGTGATTGACCATACCGAAGCCTTGGTTTCTGTCGACGTGAACTCCGCACGAGCTACCCGTGGTTCTGACATTGAAGAAACTGCTACCCGCACCAACTTGGAAGCGGCCGATGAAATTGCCCGTCAAGCGCGCTTACGCGATTTGGGCGGTTTAATTGTGATCGACTTCATCGACATGGAGTCTAGCAAAGCACAAAAAGATGTAGAGAATCGCCTGCGCGACGCTTTACGTCATGACCGCGCTCGCGTTCAAATGGGTAAGATTTCCAAATTTGGCTTAATGGAAATGTCACGCCAACGTTTGCGTCCCGCCCTCTCTGAAGGTAGCCATGTAACTTGCCCACGTTGTAATGGCACTGGTCACATTCGAGATACTGAGTCATCAGCATTGCAGGTCTTGCGCATTATTCAAGAAGAGGCAATGAAAGAAAATACAGCGGCAATTCATACTCAGGTACCGGTCGAAGTGGCCGCCTTCCTGCTTAATGAAAAGCGTGCTGAAGTGATCAAGATTGAATCTCGCTTCAAAGTAAATGTCTTAATGATTCCTAATAAGCATTTGGAAACTCCACATTACAAACTTGAGCGCTTGCGTCATGACGACCCTCGTTTAGATGACCAAAAAGCAAGCTATGTCATGGCTGAAGAAGCTGCGCGTGAGCTTGAGACTGACACTACAGTAAGCCGTAAAGATGCAGAAGTAAAAGCTCGCCCAGAAGCGGCTGTTAAAGGCATTACACCCAATCAACCAGCTCCTGTAAGCCAGCCACGACCTGCTCGTGCGGATAAGACTCCTGTAGAAACTAGTGGTGGCGGATTTTTTGGCTTCATTAAGAGCCTCTTCTCTTCATCGCCTGCCCCTGAAGTAAAGCCTGCCCCAATTGCACCTCGTGGTCGCAACCCAAATAATCGCACTGCTAACGGCAATCGTAACCGTGGTCGTCGGGGTGAGCGCACGGAACGTCCAACAGCAAATGTTGAAGGTGTAGCAACAAATGTTGAAAGCACCACCGCTCCACGCGAAGGTAAGGCTCGTCAAGATGGTCGTGGTCGTAATAACCGCAATCCAAATAATCCTAAACCAGAGACTCCAACATCCGTCACTCCAGCAACCGAGGCTACGCCTGGAACTGAAGTAACTCCTAGCGGAGATAGTGAAGAGCGTCGTGGTCGTGGTCGCAACCGTCGTGGTCGTGGTCGTGGTCAGCGTGGCGAACGCACAGAAAATGCTTCAGAAGCAGGACCTGCCTCTGAAGCAACAGTGGTCGTTAATACTACTTTTTCAGGACCCCCAGTAGGAATGGCTGGAGCATCCGCTTCTATGCCAATCCAAAATATTACGCAAAGTTTTAATGCTGTTGCTCCTGTTGTTGCTCCTAACCAAGTTAAAGAAAGAGCACCGCGTGAGGCAAGAGAGCCACGCGCACCTCGTCAAAGCAATCGTTCTGCACAGCCTGCGACGCCCTTAGCACAAGCTTCTCCAGTCGCCACATCTATTGAGATCATTACCAAGCCAATACCTGAGCTTCCGAAGGTAGCCTTCCAAGCACTTGAGGAAAAGCCTTTGCATAGCGTAGTTGAATCTGCCGGTATGGTCTGGGTAGCAACGGATTCTGGGAAGCATGCGGATGCACAGTCCCAAATGAAAGTTGAGCCAGAAGTTACCAAGTTAGGCCGAGCTCCTAAGGCTCCAGTGATTTTATCTGCTGAACCTATGGTCTTAGTAGAAACTGGTAGCTCAGAAAAACCTGTTTAATCTTTTTCTCCAGACCGTCATTTATCCCAAAAAGATATTTGGCGGTTTGGCAGAAATACTGTTTCACATCCATAATTAGCTGATGGTGAAAAAAGTAATCCCTATCCGCATTGACGAAGGAAGAGGACGCAAGCCGTCTATTCCCAATGAGCTCTTTGCCGCTAATGCCCCCATTCAAGATACCCGTACGCGCTCGCTTCGAGATTTGCGCATTTCTGTCACTGATCGCTGCAACTTCCGCTGCACCTATTGCATGCCCAAGGAAGTGTTTGATAAAAACTATCCTTACCTATCTCATCAAGAGCTACTGAGCTTTGAAGAGATCGCTCGACTGAGTACTATTTTTGCCTCGCTAGGTGTGGAGAAAATTCGCCTCACAGGTGGCGAGCCCTTACTCCGTAAAAATTTAGAAATTCTAGTTGAGATGTTAGCGAAAATTCGAACGACCGATGGTAAGCCATTGGATCTCACTTTGACAACGAATGGCAGCATCCTTCATAAAAAAGCAGCCTTACTTAAAGCGGCGGGTTTAGACAGGATTACTGTGAGTCTCGATGGGTTGAACGACAACGTATTTAAGAAAATGAATGATGTTGATTTTCCTGTTACCGACGTATTGACTGGCATTGCTACCGCACAAGAGTTAGGCTTTAAAGATCTCAAAGTAAATATGGTGGTTAAAAAGGGCACGAATGATCAAGAGATTGTTGCCATGGCCAGCCATTTCAAAGGTAGTGGCGTCACTTTGCGTTTTATTGAATTCATGGATGTGGGGAGCTCTAATGGCTGGGATATGGCTCAAGTACTCCCCTCAAAAGAGGTAATCTCCAGAATTCATGAGGTTTTTCCTTTGGAGGTTATTGAAGCCAACTACCCAGGGGAAGTAGCGCAGCGTTGGCGCTATGTTGATGGATCTGGCGAAATTGGCGTGATCTCTAGCGTGACCCAAACTTTCTGTCATGAATGCACTCGTGCTCGGATCTCTACGGATGGGCAGCTTTACCTCTGCTTGTTTGCTAATGAAGGGTTTGATTTCAAAACATTGTTGCGCTCTGGGAAAAGTGATCTTGAGATTGCTAATGCCATTATGGGCACTTGGGCGGGGCGAGATGATCACTACTCTGAAATTCGGGGCGCAAATATGCCAACAAGCACCTCTAGTCGAAAAGTAGAGATGTCGTATATTGGCGGTTAATGATTTCAAGTGACCAAATTACAGGACTGATATTAGCTGGTGGCCGCGCCCAAAGAATGGGGGGAATAGATAAAGGCTTAATCCCCTTTCACGGCAAACCTTTGATTGAATCTGCCATTGCCCGTTTGAAAGCTCAAGTTGGCCCCATTCTTATTAATGCCAATCGCAATATCACTAAATATGCAAGTTACGGCTATCCTGTGCTGATGGATGAGACTGCAGACTTTTCAGGTCCACTGGCTGGATTTTCCGTTGGCCTAAAAAACTGTAAGACACCTTATCTATTAACATCCCCCTGTGATTCGCCACTATTGCCCAATGATCTTGCTCAACAACTAGCCGCCAAACTCGAGAGCGGCACATTAGATTTGGTTTATGCATCAACTAAAGAGGTGGATGACAAGATTTGGGCACAACCTGTTTTTTGTCTGATGCGTAGCAATCTTGAAGATTCATTAAAAATCTTTCTAAGTACAGGCGATTTGAAGATTGATCATTGGTTTAAGAATTTGCGTAGTGGCACAGTAATATTTGAAGATGCAAAACCCTTTGCCAATGTAAACACACCGGAAGAATTACAGGCATTAGAAGAGGCATCCAATTGACTGAATCGAAAACATCGCCCCCTAACAATGCAGTTATGCTGACAGGATCTTTACATGTTGATGATGCTCGCATAGCTATTGCAGGATTGGTAGAAGAGCTCATTTCTGAGTCAAGAGCCATGCATGATCCTAACGATATTGAGGTATTAGCTTTAGATCAGACCATCAATCGAATTTTAGCGGAGGACTTACTTTCTCCGATAGATGTACCCTCTGCAGATAACTCTGCAATGGATGGCTTTGCTTTTCACGGTGACTTTTTAAACACTAATGATGCCGTTATCAAACTTAAAGTAATCGGCACTGCTTATGCTGGCAAGCCCTATGAAGGAAATGTCGGGCGAGGTGAATGCCTTAAAATCATGACTGGGGCGATTATGCCCGATGGCTGCGACACCGTTGTTCCACAAGAATTTACCGCTAATCCAATCCCCAACAACAGCTCCGTCATTCAATTTAAAACAGAACAGTTAAAGCCTGGCGAGAACCGCCGTTTACGTGGAGAAGATCTGCAAGCCGGCAAACCCGCTATTGTTGCCGGACGTCTCCTGCGACCATCCGATCTGGGTTTGGCTGCTTCCTTGGGAATCGCCACCCTGAGGGTCCATCGTAGAATTAAGGTGGCGATTTTGTCCTCTGGCGATGAGTTGCGTTCAATAGGGCAAACTTTAGATCCTGGTTGTATTTATGATAGCAATCGCTATAGCCTTATCGGCCTTCTCAATCGCCTAAATTTAGAAATTGTGGATTGCGGTATTGTGCGCGATGATCCCGCCGCTCTCAAGGCCGCATTTTCTCAGGCTGCAAAACAAGCGGATGTATTGATTTCTTCTGGCGGAGTCTCCGTAGGTGAGGCTGACTACACCAAACAAATCATGCAAGAGCTAGGTGATGTCGGCTTCTGGAAAATTGCCATGAGGCCAGGTCGCCCCATGGCCTTTGGCGTACTTAAACCTGCTTCAGGAAAATTTCCGGCTCGCAAAACTCTATTTTTTGGTTTGCCTGGAAACCCTGTAGCCGTCATGGTGACCTTCTATCAATTTGTACGCTCTGCCTTACTGCAATTGAATGGTGCCAGTCAAACTGAACCGCCAATTACTCAAGCGATTGCAGCGGAGGCGATTCGGAAGAGGCCGGGCCGCACTGAATTTCAGCGTGCTATCTTGAGTCGGCGGGTTGATGGAAGGCCCACTGTAAGTCTTACGGGCAGTCAAGGCGCTGGGATTTTGAGATCAATGAGTGAGGCTAACTGCTTCGTGATCCTTGGTCATGACCAAGGAAATATTAGTGCTGGGGACTCAGTAGATGTGGCACTTTTTGATGGACTGCTTTAAGATTGAGCCCATTATGAAACTTAGCAAAAAAGAAATTGTCTTTCTAGACCCCATGCATACAGCCAAAACACTTGTTTTGGTTTATCTCTGCTTCTCGGTGCCAATTGTGTTGTTGGCCCTGTTTGTCGCCTTTATTCGTGATGGCGCAATCCCTGGTTTTACGGTGCTCTCAGCCTTAATACTTAATGCCTTGCTTGGCTTCGCCTTACTGTGGATTGCCTGCAAAGTTTACAACTGGGTTGCTGGTAAATTTGGCGGGATCGAATTAGCCCTCAGAGACCTTTCAGAAGAAATTGAAACAGAGTAACTTCTTACTCTGTTTCAATTTTTTGCAGTAACTAAGTCTCGTTCACTCCTTAAACACTTCAGCATTGATTAGACTTGGCGGTCTTTTATTGTCAAGTGCCGCTCGCAAATTTTGAATGGCGAGATCACCCATTGCCCTGCGCGTTTTTTCAGTAGAACTTGCAATATGTGGAGCTAAGACAATATTACTGAGCTTGAGTAATTCTGGATTGACTTTGGGTTCACCTTCAAATACATCCAAACCTGCTGCGAATATTTTTCCCGCCTTAAGTGCTTCCGCTAAGGCCAGATCATCCACAATTCCACCGCGCGCAATGTTTATAAGGGTTGCAGTGGGTTTCATCAAGTCAATTTCTTTAGCACCAATGGTGTGATGATTCTCTGCGGTATAAGGTAAAACCAAAACCACGTGATCTGCATTCCGAAGCAAATCCTCTTTCGAAACGTAAGTGGCCTTACACGCCTTTTCATCAGCCTCTGATAAGCGGCTACGATTGTGATAAATAACCTTCATCTCAAATCCAAGGGCACGTTTGGCAATTCCCTGACCAATGCGACCCATACCGATGATGCCAATGGTAGTGTGGTGTACATCCATACCCAAAGGATTACTGACAATAGACCACTTATCCCATTTGCCCGCCCGTAGCCAATGTTCGGATTCCGTAATGCGTCTAGCAGTTGCCATCAGTAACGCAAAACCAAAATCTGCAGTGGTATCAGTTAACACATCAGGTGTGTTGGTCGCCATTACCCCAGCAGCACTTATTGAAGGAATATCAAAATTGTTATACCCCACCGCAATATTGGCAACAATTTTTAAGTTTGGAGCCTCCGATAGAGCTTCAGCATCTATTCGCTCACTCCCTGTGACTAAAGCCCCTACAACACTCGATAGTTCTTTTTTCAACTCTGCGGGGGTGAAAATCTGATCCTCCTGATTGGACCTAACCTCAAAGGATTCCTCCAGTTTGGCTAAGGCCTCTGGAAATATAGCTCTAGCTACAAGAATTTTGGGTTTGGAGGTTTTGATCTGTGTCGTCATATTAAACACTTTACAACAAGTTAATTGACACTTTTAAATGAAAAATACCCTATTTCGGCTAAAATTGAGTTTTTATAACTTGGTTGTCTATTCGCTGTAGACGCCTCCAATTAAATATCATGACTTACGTTGTTACCGAAGCTTGTATCCGTTGCAAATACACCGACTGCGTTGACGTCTGCCCTGTTGACTGCTTTCGCGAGGGACCTAACTTTCTAGTAATCGATCCTGATGAGTGCATTGACTGCGCAGTGTGCGTACCAGAATGCCCTGTCAATGCGATTTACGCAGAAGATGATGTGCCTGGCGATCAGCAAGACTTCATTAAATTAAACGCTGAATTAACGCCTGCCTGGCCATCTATTACCAAGTCTAAAGCTGCTTTGCCGGATGCTGATGATTGGAAAGATGTTAAGAGCAAACTTGATCAATTAGAAAAGTAATATTTCATTTTGGAAGCACCCATCCAAACCGATGCAGTAATTATTGGCGCCGGTCCAGTGGGTCTCTTTCAGGTATTTGAGCTGGGACTTTTAGAAATAAAGGCACATGTGATTGACTCTCTTCCTGAGCCGGGCGGTCAATGCATTGAGCTTTATCCTGATAAACCCATCTACGATATTCCCGCGATCCCAGTCTGCACTGGACGTGAATTAACCAATAATCTTCTCAAACAAATTAAGCCTTTTGATGCTCAATTTCATATGGGTCAAGAGGTCTCAAGCCTTGAAAAACAAGCCGATGGTCGATTTTTGATTGGCACCTCTCACAATCAATATTTCATTAGCAGGACTGTTTTTATCGCTGCTGGAGTCGGCGCCTTTCAGCCTCGCACTCTTAATCTTCAGGGTCTAGATGCCTTTGATGGTAAGCAAGTTTTCTATCGTGTAAAAGACCCTGAGCAATTTTCAGGTAAGCGCTTAGTCATTTGCGGTGGCGGGGATTCAGCATTGGATTGGGCACTGCATTTTGTTGGGAAGGCCACCAGTGTTACGCTAATTCATCGCCGTGATGAGTTCAAGGCAGCCCCACAATCCATTGCCAAGATGCGCGCCCTGTGCGCTGCACATGAAATGACATTGAAAATAGCGCAGATTACGGGCTTTGAGTCTATCAATGATTGCCTAACTGAAATTGCCATTACTGGAATCGATGGCGAGATCCGCAATATCCCCGTTGATGATCTCTTGCTCTTTTATGGCTTATCGCCAAAATTAGGCCCCATTGCAGACTGGGGCTTAGATATCGATCGCAAACAGATTACAGTGGGTACCGCTAATTTTCAAACAAGCATCCCCGGCATCTATGCAGTGGGAGATATCAATATCTATCCAGGAAAAAAGAAATTAATCCTATCGGGCTTTCATGAGGCTGCTTTGGCTGCATTTGGTGCTGCAGCCTACCTAAACCCAGAAAAACAGATTCAACTTCAGTACACCACCACTTCACCTAAGCTCCACAAGGCACTCGGAGTGGGCGCCTCCACATTCGAGTAAGCTCTATCTAAAATAACCAATTATTTAGTTAAAAATCTATGCATCAATACCATCAGCTTATGAAGGAGGTCCTTGCAAAAGGGGTCCACAAATCCGACAGAACGGGCACTGGGACTATCTCCATTTTTGGACATCAAATGCGCTTTAGTTTGGCAGATGGTTTTCCAATGGTGACCACCAAGAAGCTACATCTCAAGTCCATCATCCTAGAACTGCTCTGGTTTCTCAATGGCAGCACTGATAACAACTGGCTTAAAGAACGCGGGGTTTCTATTTGGAATGAGTGGGCTGCGCCTGATGGTGATCTAGGCCCTATTTATGGCTATCAATGGCGCTCTTGGCCTACGCCAAATGGGGGACACATTGATCAAATCTCAGAAGTAATAGAAACCATTAAAAAAAATCCAGATTCTCGTCGCATGATTGTTTCCGCTTGGAACGTTGCGGATATTCCACGGATGGCGCTGGCACCGTGCCATGCTTTCTTTCAGTTTTATGTAGCCGAAGGAAAGCTCTCTTGCCAGCTTTACCAACGCAGCGCAGATATCTTCTTGGGCGTTCCATTTAATATTGCCAGTTATGCGTTACTTACCCATATGGTGGCCCAGCAGTGCAACTTAGAAGTGGGGGACTTTGTCTGGACGGGTGGTGACTGTCATTTGTATAG
The DNA here is from genome assembly GCA_903846025.1 of uncultured beta proteobacterium. GTDB lineage: Bacteria > Pseudomonadota > Gammaproteobacteria > Burkholderiales > Burkholderiaceae > Polynucleobacter. Next base: position 14,772 of record CAIMZP010000105.1, read on the forward strand.
CAATCATCTAGATCAGGTAGACCTCCAACTCTCACGGGATTTCTACCCTCTACCTAAGCTCAATATATTGCGCAAACCAAACTCAATTTTCGAATATGAGTTTGAAGATTTTGATATTTCAGCTTATGCATCGCATCCGCCGATTAAGGCTCCTGTAGCCATTTAAGAAAATAATTTATGACTCAACCAGCCATCTCAATGATTGTTGCGCGCTCGCGCAATCATGTCATCGGTCGCAATAATCAAATGCCTTGGAAAATTTCTTCTGACTTGCAATTTTTTAAAAAAGTAACCATGGGCTATCCAGTCATCATGGGGCGCAAGACCTGGGAATCAATTGGGCGACCCTTGCCTGGTCGTCGTAATATCGTAGTAAGTCGCAACCCCCACCTAGAACTCACTGGCGCAGAAGTGGCCGGGTCATTAGATGCGGCATTGAATAGCCTTAATGAAGTTCCCCGTGTATTTGTAATTGGTGGTGAACAACTATTTACGCAAGCCTTTCCAAAGGCAGATCGCCTTTACATAACTGAAATAGATATGAATGTGGATGATGGTGACACCTTCTTTGAGATCCCCGCTCCTTCTGAATGGCAAGAATTAGAGCGCACCCCAGCTTCTGAAGGCGCTATCAACTTTGAGTTTCTGACGCTAAAGAGAAAATAAAACAACAAATTGATCTGCTGGAGTTTTTATGGCAGGTCCAATTAATTAGGGCCCGCAAGTCACTTTTTCAAATTATTGGCCTTTTTGAGCTGAAAATCTCCCCATCTGCGGAACTATATGCTGATGTGCAGGTTGAAATCCGGGGTTTTAATCAGCCAATACCTGCGATTTGAAGCAGAAAACCCTATTAATATGGACTAATGTGGCTTATTTTGAGTCATGTAGTGGTTTTTAGGTATTAGAAGGCTCCAAACCCCAAGCAAACTGTGGCTTTTCTCTAAATTTGACACCTAAAACCGATTCTTTTCTACAAACCCTTGACACCTTAGTTAAATGAGCAAACAATTGGGTTATAGGATTTTTGTAAGTCCTATTTTGGCGTGTTGTAGAGCGAGACTGATTAAAAAGTATTCACCCTCATCACGGTTGTTTTAAGTTTATGTAATGGAGTTCGCATGGCGACCGGAATTGTAAAGTGGTTTAATGATGCAAAAGGTTTTGGATTTATCAAACCTGATGATGGTGAAGAAGAGTTGTTCGCGCATTTCAGCGCAATTAATATGGGCGGCTTCAAAACCCTCCAGGAAAACCAAAAAGTAACATTTGATGTTACTCAAGGCCCTAAAGGCAAACAAGCTAGCAACATTCAAGCTGCTTAATAGCCCTAAAGTATTATAAAAAACCCAGGACTTGTTCCTGGGTTTTTTTTATTGGTTAAAGCTCTTTGACGGCATTCAGAGCTTTTTGGCAAAACTATACTGAGCAAAAGCTTGCTCAGCCAAACCAAACCACTGAGCCTCCATATTTCTAAAGACGCGATAGTCTTCAAATATTTTCTTAAATTGAGGGTTCTTGGCGGACTCTTCAGCATAGGTTTCTTGGCTTGCCTTAAAGCAAGCATCCATGATGGACGTGTTGAATTTTCTCAACACTGCACCACTTTGAATCAGGCGCTGTAATGCTGGAGGATTGAGTGCATCATATTTGGCACACATGTCGGTGTGCGCCTCAAAGCATGCCGCTTCCCATGCGGCTTGATAAGTAGCTGGAAGTTCATCCCACTTCTTCTTGTTTACCAAGAAGGAAAGTCCTGCTGCGCCCTCCCACCAAGCTGGGTAGTAATAATTTTTTGCAACTTTTGCGAGTCCTAATTTTTCATCATCATATGGACCTACAAATTCAGCGGCATCAATAGTACCTTTTTCTAATGCTGAATAAATCTCACCAGCAGGCAATTGCTGAGGAACTACACCCAACTTAGACAGCACCTGACCAGCAAAACCAGCAATCCGAAATTTAAGACCTTTGAGGTCGTCTGGGGTTTTAATTTCTTTACGAAACCAACCGCCCATTTGTGTGCCAGTTTGGCCGCCTAGGAAATTTACAATATTGTAACTAGCATAAAGCTCACGCATCAGCTTCATACCGTTGCCATGAAGCATCCAAGCATTTTGTTGGCGCCCCGTTAACCCAAAGGGTGCTGCAGTGTCGAAGATGAATGCGCTGTTTTTTCCAATGTAGTAATAGCTTGCGGTATGACCGCATTCAACCGTACCGTTTTGAACGGCATCTAAAACTTGCAACGCTGGTACTACCTCACCAGCTGCAAACACTTTGACATTAAATTTTCCATCAGTTGCTTTACGTAAAGCATTAGCAAACACTTCCGGAGTTCCATATAAAGTATCTAAAGATTTAGGAAAGCTCGAGACTAGACGCCAATTTAAAGTGGGTAAACTTTGCGCTAAAGCAGGGGAGATTAAAGCTGTAGCACCTAAACCTACAGTGGCTTTTTTCAAAAAAGAACGTCTTTGCATCGCTATTTCCTTCTTGTTTTTCTTTAACGCTATTGCGCTACTTTATTTACCGCCAATAGTCATTGAGCCGATTAAGATCGAGCCCGTTTCCTTGGTTCCGCGAATTAATGAATCGCTTCCAATCATTTGTATATCTAAAAGCATATCGCGTAAATTTCCAGCAACCGTAATGCCCTCTACTGGATATTGAATCTCTCCATTTTCTACCCAATAGCCAAAAGCGCCACGGGAATAGTCTCCCGTGACATAGTTAACACCTTGCCCCATGAGTTCTGTAACCAATAAACCCTTGCCCATCTCTTTTAATAGAGCAGGTAATCCACCCTTGGGCGTCTTGCGGCTCTGCAGAGTAAGGTGATGAGCTCCGCCAGCATTACCGGTGGTTTTCATACCCAGCTTCCGAGCTGAATAAGTGGATAAAAAATAGCCCTCTAAAATCCCTTTATCTACCACCGTACGAGGAGAGGTCTTCACGCCCTCCTCATCAAATGGAGCGCTACCGATCATGGATTTGAGGTGGGGATTTTCAAAAACACTAACGTGTTTAGGTAAAACAAGTTTACCTAAACTATCCAATAAAAAACTGGAGTGTCGATAAAGGGCGCCACCTGAAACTGCCTGTACCAAGCCGCCTAATAAACCAGCGGCAAGTGGGGCTTCAAAAATAACAGGGCAACGACGGGTTGTCAGTGATCTGGCCTTCAGTCGGGAAAGGGCACGTTGGGCCGCATACCTCCCAATTGAGGCTGGATCGGCCAAATCCTCTGGAATGCGAGAGCTGGAATACCAATCGTCTCTTTGCATCAGTGATTTTTTGCCACCCTCACTTGCAATTGGTGCGCAAG
>CAIMZP010000106.1 GCA_903846025.1 uncultured beta proteobacterium
CGAAGGTTTTACAGCTTGCCGCACCGAAGCTTTAAATAGCTTTGGTGATGACCGTGTTTTTATCGAAAAATTTGTTGAGGGCCCGCGCCATATCGAGATTCAAGTTTTAGGTGATGGCCATGGGAATATCGTGTATCTAGGAGAGCGGGATTGCTCCATTCAGCGTCGCCATCAAAAAGTAATCGAAGAAGCGCCTTCTCCATTCATTGATCCTGAGACCCGTAAGGCGATGGGTGAGCAAGCAGTCGCATTGGCTAAAGCAGTTAACTATCAATCGGCCGGAACTGTAGAATTTGTCGTAGGTAAAGATAAGTCCTTTTACTTTTTAGAAATGAATACGCGCCTTCAAGTTGAGCATCCAGTGACGGAAGGTATTACAGGCTTGGATTTAGTAGAGCAAATGATTCGAATTGCTGCTGGTGAAAAGCTAAGCTTCACGCAAGAAGATATTAAGCTAGATGGCTGGGCAATGGAGTGCCGTATTAATGCAGATGATCCATTCCGTAATTTCTTGCCATCTACAGGCCGCCTAGTTAAATATCGCCCTCCTGCTGAGATAGACGGCGTTCGGGTGGATACCGGTGTATATGAGGGTGGTGAGATACCTATGTTTTACGATTCCATGATTGCAAAGTTGATTGTGCACGGCAAGGATCGTACTGAGGCCATTGAAAAGATGCGTGCCGCCTTAAATGATTTTGTTATTCGTGGCATTCACTCAAATATTCCATTTCAATCCGCCTTATTGCAACACCCACGATTTGTTTCTGGTGACTTTACTACTGGGTTTATTGCTGAAGAATATCCAGATGGCTTTAAGACCGATTCAGTACAGCCTGTAGATCCAAAACGCTTAGCAGCCTTAGCAGCCTTCATGCGCTATCGTTACCTAGAGCATATTAAGATGATTGACGGACAGTTAGTCGGTCATGAAATGACGATTGCTAAGAAATTTGTGGTCGTTACTGGTGCAAGAGTAGGTTCAAAAGATGATCCTCAAGAGATTGATGTTCGCGTCGAACTAAATGATGCAATCTACTCTGTCTACATTGACGAGTTAGATGGAGTCAGTCGCTACGATATTGTGAGTGATTGGCGTCCAGGTCAAATTTGCCTATATGCAACTATTAATGCCACTAGTAAAGTCACCGTCCAAGTTGAGCGTCGCGGCACCAGATACTTTTTAAGTCTAGATGGCGCTCAATACCAGTGCATGGTATTGAGTCCCCTTGGCGCAGAACTCCAACGCCGTATGCCTGTAAAAGTACCGCCAGATACTTCTAAATTCGTGATGTCACCAATGCCGGGCCTGTTAACTGCGATTTCTGTAAAAGTAGGCGAAGCAGTCACAGCTGGCCAGAAATTGGCTGCGATCGAGGCTATGAAGATGGAGAATACTTTAATTGCGGCGCAGGATGGAGTCGTTGCTGAAATTTGCGCAAACGTTGGTGAGAGCCTGGCTGTTGATCAATTGATCATTCGTTTTGAATAGACCTCAATTATGAACAGGCCATTTAAAATTCTAGGAATTCAGCAAGTTGCTATTGGTGGTGAAGATAAAAACCGCTTACGCAAGCTTTGGGTAGATCTATTGGGCTTTCAATACAAGAGTACTTTTGTTTCTCAGCGTGAAAATGTTGATGAAGATATTTGTGCGATTGGTTCTGGGGCTCATGAAATTGAAGTAGATCTAATGCAGCCCTTTGATATTGATAAAAAACCAGCAGTACATCAAACGCCGCTAAATCACATTGGTTTATGGGTTGATGATTTACCTAAAGCGGTTGAATGGTTGTCGGCTCAAGGGATGCGCTTTGCTCCTGGTGGAATTCGTAAAGGGGCCGCTGGACATGACATTACATTTGTGCATCCCAAAGGCAATGAAGAGTTTCCTATTTGTGGTGAGGGTGTCTTAATTGAGTTAGTTCAAGCTCCACCCGAAATCATTTTGGGCTTAAGCCTTTAAAATAAGGATTTGATTCTTTAGAAGGCTCAACAAGTGTCACGTATATTGGCCATCGACACCTCAACAGCCTGGTGTTCTGTGGCTTTATCTATAGATGGATCACCGTCTTTGATTCGACATCAGGCAGTGTCGGCTGGCGCTAGCCAGCTGTTATTACCCTGGATTGAAGAGCTCCTAAGGCTATCATCCACCCCTTTAAACACCTTAGATGCTATTGCCATTGGAATAGGCCCTGGCGCTTTCACTGGGGTTCGTTTGGGTGTTGCCGTAGTTCAGGGTTTAGCTATTGCAACAAAGCTTCCGGTCCTACCCGTCGCGAGTCTCGATGTGATTGCGGCTCAGCTAGTCCATACGCCATCCTTTATAGCCTCTGGGGCCTCCACTTTCGTAGTCGCAGTCGATGCCCGCATGGGCGAGGTTTATTGGGCAAAATATGCATACTCATCCTTGGGTTTACCAAAGCGAATAGGTGGTATTGAGCTTTCTGCCCCCGAGTTAGTGGATTTAATCGGCGCGCAGTATCTTGCTGGTAGTGCAGTAAAGGAGTTTGGTGATCGTCTATTGTCGAATTTGGAAATTAGATTGCTCGATAGCCACATTAATACAGACATTAGTATTCATGCCCTAGGTATTTTGTCCTGTGCGCAGGTAATGTGGTCAGACGGGCTTCAGCAAGATGTTCATCTGCTTGAGCCTCTATACATCAGAAATAAAGTGGCGCTCACTACCTTAGAGCGCTCTTTGAAATCCCATGTCTGAAATAGCCGGAGTTTCTGAACTTTCTTTTTTACCCATGGGTTTGGCAGACCTAGATGCAGTTCTGGCCATTGAAAGTATTTCTCATGTCCATCCATGGACTAGAGGGAATTTTACGGATTCACTGGCCGTAGGTCATTGGGCTTATTGCATCCGTCCCCAAGTAGATAACCCCATTGAGGGAAGTTATCTCGACCCACACATTCTTTGGGCTTATTGCATTCTTTTTCCCGCTGTTGATGAGTTGCACCTTCTCAACATTACCGTGTCACCCAAGCTTAGAAGTTTGGGTATTGGTTTGCGTATGATGAAGGCTATAGAAGGGGTCGCAGCCCAACAAAAGATGCCCCGTATTATTTTAGAGGTCAGGCCATCTAATAATAGTGCCATAAGGCTGTATAAATCCTTGGGTTATGAGCAGATTGGAATACGTAAAAACTATTATCCAGTCGATTTAAGCAACAGCCGTCGTGAAGATGCCTTAGTAATGGCTAAATCGATTAAGCTAGAGCTATGAATACAGTCGTCAACTCCACATTTCTTAAGGAAATGGGGATTACTGAATGGTCCGTGCGAAATGCGCCGGAATCAGGCGTTATCGCCCAGACCCCCGTCGCAGATGAGGTCGTTGAGAAGGCCTCTTCTCAACGAAAAAGTCTAGGAACGTGGTGGTTTTTTGGTAACAAGCCTCAGGGTGATTCCGAGATCTTATTCCAGAACGTTATTAGAGCGCTGGGCTTAATGGCAAACGAATGGTCTTGGAAAAGTCCAAATGAAAAAATGGATCACATGTCGGCACCTCAAGATGGCAGCCCCATAGTAGCTATTGCTTTTGGTGGTTCTGCTGCGCAAAAGTTATCCGGAGAGCGGGATTCTCTTTCTGAACTTAGGGAAACTGTGCTGGCTATAAATTCACCAGGGCTTGAAGAGATACCCTTAATTGCTACTTTTGAATTAAATCAATTGATTTCAAGACCAAATGACAAAGCATTGTTTTGGCAAGACTTACTACTTGCTAAATCAGTACTGCAAAATATCTAAATTTTAGAGCTTGTGCTCACCAATGAGGTGCATGGAGTCATATTCTGATTGATTGGATTGATGGCGCTTGATGACTAGCCACATGATTAAGCTCACAACAATACCAAAACCAATGATTACATATTGAATGGGTATGTCTAACCAAATCAAGCCTGAATACATCAACAGCATCATTAATACAGAAATATTTTCATTAAAGTTTTGGACTGCAATCGAGTGGCCAGCAGACATTAAAACGTGGCCACGATGTTGCAATAAGGCGTTCATAGGTACAACAAAAAAACCAGCCAACCAGCCAACCAAAATTAATAAAAAATAGGCCGGCAATAAATTAAGAGTTACCTGTAGTTTCCCAAAAGTCATAATGGGTGTGTTAGGTAACATGTCAGCGTTATAAATGGCTAAAGCGCAAACTACTACACCCATTGCTATACCGTAAGGGAGTACCTTAAGGGAGTGGCGAAGGGGTACGCGCCAAGCTGCCCAAATTGCACCACCAGCAACCCCTACAGCAGAAATTGCCTGCAGAATGGCGCCTTGGGATAAATTCATGTGCAGGGCAACTTGCGCCCACTTAATGACAATAAATTGCAAAGTCGCTCCAGCACCCCAAAATAGGGTTGTGACCGCCAAAGAGATTTGGCCTAAGCGATCATCCCATAGAGTCTTTAAGCAGACGGCAAAGTCTTTAATAAGCTCAATTGGATTTGTTTTTTGAGATACGTATCGAGCCCCCGTGTCTGGGATGCGTAAGTTGATCAGCGCAGCCAATACATAAATCATCATGATGATCAGAATGGCTGATTCAGCAGCGGTATCAATGCCAGTGTCAAAAGCGGGCATATCAAAACTCAGTAGGGTTTGAGAGACGGAGGTGCTAATCAATACACCCCCAAGGACTGTGCCCATAATGATGGAGCATACCGTTAAACCCTCTATCCAACCATTGGCTGCTACAAGTTTTTCTGGGGGAAGTAATTCAGTCAAAATGCCATATTTAGCAGGGGAGTAGGCAGCCGCACCAAGACCTACAACGGCATATGCAATTAAAGGGTGGCTACCTAGAAGCATCACGACACACCCAACAAATTTAATCGTGTTGGTGATGAACATGACATTACCCTTGGGGCGAGAATCAGCAAAGGCGCCAACAAAGGCAGCCAAGATGACATAAGAGAGTACAAAGAATAATTTGAGTAAAGGAGTCATCCAAGGCGGAGCATTAAGCTGGGCCAAGAGGGCGATTGCTGCTATCAGCAAAGCGTTATCAGCAAGCGACGAAAAAAATTGCGCCGCCATAATGATGTAAAAACTGCGGTTCATTCGTACAATATAGTCATTACTGTAATTAAAACATGAAAGGAGGGTTGGATATGGGTACTTCAGCTAATCATCCGATTAACAGACCTATTTTGGCATCTATTGACACCGAGGCCTTTCGCCATAATTTAAACCGAGTTCGGGAGCTGGCCCCTGAATCTAAAATTTGGTCTGTGATCAAAGCTAAGTCCTACGGGCACAGTTTAGAGGCGGCTCTTGTTGGTCTAGAATCCACTGATGGATTTGCCTTACTTGATATTACCGATGCGCAATGGCTTCGAGAACATGGTTGGCAGGGTCGGATTCTCCTTTTGGAGGGCTTATTCCATCATAATGAATTAGCTCTCGCAGACAAGCTCCAATGCGATCTAGTAGTACATTCTGAAAGTCAGGTTCAATGGCTTGAATCTTATAAAGGCCGGTCTGGTCATGAGTTCAACCTATTTTTAAAATTAAATTCTGGTATGAACCGTTTGGGTTTGAGGCCAGCTCAATATAGAGTGGCGTTTCATCGTTTGCATGCCGCAGATTATCGTATGCACCATATGACCCATTTTGCCAATGCTGATCAAGTTGATCGATCCCCATCGGTAGGAGAGCAACTAGAGTGCTTCAATCATGCTATAGATGGTCTCCATGCCCCTACCTCGTTAGCTAATTCAGCTGCAATCTTATGGCACCGAAATGTATTGGGGGATTGGATTCGCCCTGGAATCATGCTCTATGGTGTATCGCCAACAGGTATTTTTGCTGATATTGTTCGCTCTGATTTTCAGGCTGTTATGCAATTACGCAGTGAAATTATTGACATTCAAGAGCTTAAAAAAGGTGAATATATTGGATACGGCGGTCGATATCAAGCTGGCGAGGATATGCGTATCGGTGTGATTGCGTGTGGATATGCTGATGGCTACCCGCGACACGCTGAAGATGGTACGCCCGTCTGGATACAGGCTGCTGGTAGTGACGATCAAGGTGTTATTTGCCCAATAGCTGGTCAAGTTTCCATGGATATGATGACTGTTGATCTGCGCGATGCTCCCAATGCAAAAGTTGGAAGCGTTGTTGAGCTATGGGGTAAAGAAATTCCAGTAGATGATGTAGCTCAGATGAGTGGCACTATTGGCTATGAATTAATTTGCGCCTTAGCCCCACGCGTGCCTTTGGAAATCAAGTGAATTAAACGGCTAAACGAAGGAAAGTTCAACAGCATTAACTCGTGCTGTTGAGTTTCCTTGATTGTTTATTTATTCCAGATCTGCCACCATTGGCGTTGTTTTTTAACGCGTTGACCAGTTACTAACATTTGGCTGTCAGGAAAATTTAATTGCAAAACGCGCAGAGCATCACTGCTTAAATCCGGCATTTCAAGTTTTTCATAAGACTTCACTAGAAGATAAAGCGCCTCCTCTACAGCGGGCGCTCGATCGTAGTCGCGAATCACAAGCTGAGCACGGTTAGCGGAAGCAAGGTAGGCGCCACGCTGATAGTAAAAGCGAGCAATCATCACATCTGATTCGGCCAAAGAATTGACTATATAACGCATACGGTCCAAGGAATCGGGAGCGTATTTACTATCAGGGAATCGTTCAACAACTACTTTGAATGACTCAAATGCTTCTTTAGATGCCTTGGGGTCACGCTCACTGAGATCTTGGCCTGTAAATTTACCAAGCCAACCCAAATCATCATTAAAGGTAATTAAACCTTTTAGGTAGTAGGCGTAATCAAGACTTGGACTTCCCTGGTGCAATTTAAGAAATCGATCAATCGCTACCAAGGCCTGAGCTTGCTCTTGGGCCTTCCAATAGCAATAGGCTGCATTAATTTGTGCTTGTTGTGAGTACGGGCCAAATGGGAAGCGAGCCTCAAGTTTGTCAAAATACTTGCCACATTTAGCAAAATCAGCATCATTAAGCTTATCAGTCGCCTCTGAATAGAGTTTGGTTTCCGACCAAATATCCGTGTCGTCTTTTTGGCCATCACTCCCTGCACAGCCACTCAACAGAAGAATAGTCGCACTAGCGACCAGAAAAAACGCAAGTGAAATCGCCCTCAAAGAACTTGGGCTTTTTTGCTGAGTTGGCTCAGCAATAGCAGCAAGCCTTAAACTGGCGTCTGGAATAACGTCCGACATAACTAAAAGGCTCTTTAAGCGTGGCATTGCTGCATACTCCTGATTCGAATCCCATTGATTATATCGATGAAGAGGATTTCATTGCTCTAGAAATTCCCCATGATGTGGATGGCGAGCGCTTGGACAAGATCCTAGCGGCTGCGTTGCCTGATTATTCCCGTAATCGCCTGAAGTCCTGGGTTGAATCTGGCGCCGTAACTGTGGATGGCAGGGTCACCAAAGCCCGACATCTACTGCGTGGCGGTGAAAGTATCAAGGTTTATCCGCAAGACATGCCCGAACAATTTGATTTTGGCCCTGAAAATATCCCTTTAGACGTGGTTCATGAAGATGAGTCGCTGATTGTGCTAAATAAGCCACCAGGCCTAGTTGTTCACCCAGCCGTGGGCAATTGGACCGGAACTCTATTAAATGGACTCTTGTTTCGCTATCCAGAGCTAAAGCACTTGCCTCGGGCTGGGATAGTTCATCGCTTGGATAAGGATACTTCTGGGCTGATGGTAGTGGCTCGGACAGCTCACGCTCAAACCGCACTGGTACGGCAGCTGCAAGATAGAACGGTAGGGCGCCGCTATTTGGCTTGGGTTTGGGGCGAAGCTCCTTCCCAAGGCAAAGTATTGGCAACAGTAGGGCGTGATCAACGCGATCGCCTCAGAATGGCGGCTGGCTCAACTCAAGGCAAACCAGCAGCAACACTTTTTAGGCGTCTAGCCAAAGGTCAATTTTTAACTAGTTCAGTAACCTTGCTTGAATGTCGCCTGGAAACCGGACGAACACACCAAATTCGAGTCCATCTGGAATCTTTGGGATTTCCTCTTTTGGGCGATCCGGTGTATCGCAAAAGAACTCCAGGACCAGCCAAGACTCTTCCGTTTGAGCGCCAAGCACTCCATGCCTATGCTTTAAGTTTGCAGCACCCGGTTTCATTGGAAACAATGACTTGGTTTCGCTTGCCTCCTGCTGACCTACTTGAGTTGTTGTTGCAGGTTGGAATGACTGAGGCCGATTTACCACAAGAGGCGGCTTTATTGGCCTCCATAAAGAATGATCAGCGCTAATCTTTTTTTTAAACCGGACTGGTCTTCGCAGCCAAAATCAGTGCATGCCATTGTTACCACCCGTGAAGGTGGTGTGAGTATGCCGCCATATAGCTCTTTAAATTTGGCTGACCATGTTGGCGATAGCATCGAACATGTCATCCAAAATCGTTTGATCCTCTCTCGAGAGCTTCCTGGTTCGCCTATTTGGCTAAAGCAGGTTCACGGCACAGATGTGAGTACCCCGCAAAGTAGGTTAATTAATCAAGGTTTCGAAGTTGAGGCGGATGCTGCGGTAAGTAATATTTCTAGTGAGGTATTGGCTATTCTCACAGCAGATTGCATGCCAGTACTATTCGCCAGCAAAAAAGGGGAATGTATTGGAGTAGCTCACGCAGGTTGGCGCGGACTTTGTAATGGTGTTCTTGAAAATACAGTCTCTGCGATGTTAGCGCTGTCGCCAAATTTATCTGCAGCAGATATTTTAGTATGGCTAGGACCAGCCATTGGTTCTGAGGCATTTGAGGTTGGCGCTGATGTATTCGAGGCTTTTATAAATCAGGGCTCTTTAATACCGAACCAGGCATTTATACCCATTAATAAACGCCCGGGTAAGTTTTTGGCCAATTTATATTTGTTAGCACAAAGCCGTCTAAAAGCGGTTGGGGTTACTTCAATCGAGGGTGGAAATTTGTGCACATTTACAGATTGCACCCAATTCTTTTCATATCGTCGAGATGGTCAAACTGGTCGTTTCGCCTCGTTAATCTGGCTGAGCTAAGAAACTTTTCTTGGGGTTATCACTACCTTTGACCTAAGGCTAGGGTTAGTGCGTATAACTCTGATGGCTTTATAGATGGAGAATGACACTTAATTCTTTAAGAGATCAATATGTTTGCAGGCATGAATACAGGCGCAGTCCCTTCTTTGGCGCCACACCATATGGCAATGATTCCATCAGAACGCCTGACGGAAATACAAAAAGAATATTTTGCAGAATTAGCGCACTTAACAACAAACCCCGAGTCTATCGAACTAAAAGATCGTCGCTTCGCTGGCAAAGCGTGGCATTCATCTTGGAGCAAGATTATTGCGGCAACCTATTTATTGAATTCCAAGCATTTAATGGAATTGGCCAAGGCGGTTGATACAGACGACAAGGCCAAACAAAAAATTCTCTTTACTACAGAGCAAATGATCGACGCTTTGTCGCCATCTAATTTTATTGCAACCAATCCAGAGGTTTTGGAAAATATCATTAGCTCGCAAGGACAGTCCATCCAGAATGGAATCGTTAATCTTTTGGGGGATATGAAAAAAGGCAAGGTGTCTCAAACTGACGAGAGCGCCTTTGAGGTCGGTAAAAATATTGCTACAACGGAAGGGCAAGTCGTTTTTCGTTGCGAGTTATTTGAAATTATTCAATACAAACCTTTGACTGAAACAGTTTTTGAGCGCCCGTATTTAATGGTCCCACCCTGTATTAACAAGTACTACATTTTAGATTTACAGCCCGATAACTCAATAGTGCGTTACATGGTGAATCAGGGGCACACTGTCTTTTTGGTTTCCTGGAAAAATCCTGATACCTCGATGGCCGAGGTTAGCTGGGATGATTATGTTGGTAAAGGCGTTATTCGCGCCATCGACGTGGTCAAAGAGATTGGCGGTAGCAAACAAATCAATATCCTGGGTTTCTGCGTTGGTGGCACGCTAACAGCATCTGCACTTGCAGTCCTGGCTGCCCGTAAAGACAATTCTATTGCTAGCTTAACCTTATTCACCACTTTGCTTGATTTCACAAATTCAGGCATCTTGGATGTTTTTATTGACGAATCCATGGTGAAGATGCGCGAAACTTCCATCGGTGGTGCAGACGGTAAGTTTGGGATGATGTCTGGTCTTGATTTAGGAAATACTTTTTCCTTCCTTCGTCCAAATGATTTAGTGTGGAACTATGTTGTTGAGGGTTATCTTAAGGGAAATTCGCCTCCCCCATTTGACCTCTTGTATTGGAATGGCGATTCAACTAATTTGCCAGGTGCGATGTATTGTTGGTATTTGCGGCACACTTATTTGCAAAATGATTTGGTAAAGCCTGGCAAGATAACCTTATGTGGCGAAAAGATTGATTTAAGCAAAATTTCTTGTCCAGCTTATATTTATGCATCCCACGATGATCATATTGTTCCTTGGAAATCAGCTTATGAATCCTCACACATTCTTAAGGGGGAAAATCGATTTGTTCTTGGAGCTTCTGGACATATAGCTGGCGTGATAAATCCGCCGAGTAAAAATAAACGCTATTACTACGAAAACAATAAGATCGAAAAGACTGCTGATGAATGGCTCGCAGGCGCAAAAGAAATTAAAGGTAGTTGGTGGCCAAATTACTCAAAATGGCTTGAGCAATTCGGTGGAAAGAAAATCCCAGCCCGTAAAACTTTTGGTAATGCTAAATATAAAAAATTAGAAGCTGCGCCTGGTCGTTACGTCAAAGAAAAATCAGTTCCAGCAGATTAATAAAGCACTTAATTATTTTTATAAAGGAGAGCACAATGTCTCAAAAAATAGCATATGTAACTGGCGGTATGGGCGGTATTGGTACTGCTATATGCCAGCGCTTGGCTAAAGATGGCTATAAAGTTATTGCGGGTTGTGGACCCAATTCACCACGTAAAGACCGTTGGATTGGAGAGCAAAAAGTACTAGGTTATGACTTTATTGCTTCTGAGGGCAATGTTTCTGACTGGGATAGCACTGTTGCTGCTTTTGAAATAGTGAAGGCTGAAGTTGGGCGCGTGGATATCTTGGTAAACAATGCTGGCATTACACGTGATAGCGTTTTCCGAAAAATGACACCAGATGCATGGAAGGCGGTGATTGATACAAACCTCAATTCCCTTTTTAACGTCACCAAGCAGGTAGTTGATGGCATGGCCGATAACGGCTGGGGTCGCATTATTAACATTTCATCTGTAAATGGCCAAAAAGGGCAATTTGGTCAATCCAATTATTCCACTGCGAAAGCAGGTTTACATGGATTTACAATGGCTTTGTCACAAGAGTTGGCATCTAAAGGGGTAACGGTCAATACCGTTTCGCCGGGCTATATCGGCACTGATATGGTGAAGGCGATTCGCGAGGATGTATTGGAGAAGATTGTTGCGGGCATTCCAGTCAAGCGTCTTGGTACCCCAGAGGAAATAGCATCTATTTGTTGCTGGATTGCTTCTGATGACGGGGCCTATGCTACTGGCGCTGATTTCTCCCTCAACGGTGGCATTCATACCGGCTAATAGATCTAGGCAAGCGTTTTTAGTTGCACCTTCATCGGCATATTTACCTTTAGGTCAAACTAGAGATAAACTATGCTGATGTTGCGTTGCAATAGAGACAGTTAGGAAAATTAAAAGATGGCCACAAGAGCAAAAAAAGTTGGTGCAGATCGACTCATAAAGAAGTACCCCAATCGTCGTTTATACGATACCCAAACAAGTTCTTACGTTACCTTAACTGACATTAAAAGCTTGGTAATGGGCGGCGAAGTATTTAGTGTTGTGGATGCGAAAACTGAAGAAGATTTGACGCGCAACATTTTGTTGCAAATTATTTTGGAGGAAGAGGCTGGTGGTGCACCTGTTTTTTCCACCCAAATGCTTTCCCAGATCATTCGGTTTTATGGTAATTCTATGCAAGGCTTAATGGGCACCTATCTCGAAAAGACTATGCAATCCTTTGTCGATATCCACAGTAAATTAGGCGATCAATCCAAAGGGATGGGTGCGGGCAGTAGCCCTGAAGCCTGGGCCAAATTGATGAATCTTCAAAACCCATTGATGCAAGGTCTTATGGGTAATTACATGGACCAAAGTAAAGATTTATTTGTGAAGATGCAAGAGCAAATGCAGGGGTCGCAAAGCTTGTTTGGTGGATTCCCCTTTACACCGCAACCCACTAAAACAGAAAAAGAATAATTGTGGCTGGTAAAGTTGGATTTGTTTCCTTGGGATGCCCCAAGGCATTGGTTGATTCTGAACTTATCCTCACACAGCTCAGTGCTGAAGGTTATGAGACGTCCAATGATTATGCAGGCGCAGATCTCGTCATTGTCAATACTTGCGGCTTCATTGATTCTGCAGTAGAGGAAAGTTTGGCCGCTATTGGCGAGGCCTTATCCGAGAACGGTAAAGTGATTGTGACGGGCTGTCTAGGTGCGCGTAAGAATGCGGATGGCAGTGATCTCATTCGTAGCATTCATCCCAAGGTCCTTGCGGTTACTGGGCCGCATGCCACCGCTGAAGTCATGCAAGCCATTCATCAGCACTTACCAAAGCCGCATGATCCATTCTTAGATTTGCTTCCACCTATTGGTGTAAAGCTTACGCCCAAGCATTATGCGTACCTAAAGATCTCTGAAGGTTGCAACCATCGCTGTACCTTCTGCATTATCCCTAGCCTTAGAGGTGATTTAGTTTCTCGTCCTATTGGCGAAGTATTGCTTGAGGCTAAAAGACTATTTGAGTCAGGTGTAAAAGAGTTGCTAGTTGTTTCTCAAGATACGAGTGCTTATGGTGTTGACGTTCAATATCGAACTGGGTTTTGGGATGGCAAGCCCGTCAAAACGCGAATGTTTGATTTGGTAAACGCGCTTAATCAAATTGCCAGAGAGCATCAAGCTTGGGTTCGATTGCATTATGTGTACCCATATCCTCATGTCGATGACATTTTGCCTTTAATGGCTGAATTTTCTGAGTATGGCTATGGCGTACTTCCTTATTTAGATATTCCATTACAGCATGCCCATCCTGATGTTCTTAAAAGAATGAAGCGCCCAGCCAGCGGTGAAAAGAATATAGAGCGAATTCAGGCATGGCGTGCAGCTTGTCCTGATTTGGTAATTCGCAGTACTTTTATTGCTGGATTCCCAGGCGAAACTGAGGAAGAATTTCAATATCTGCTTGATTTCTTGGATGAGGCTCAAATTGATCGGGCTGGCTGTTTTGCCTATTCTCCAGTTGAGGGTGCAACCGCGAATACTTTAGAGCATGCGGTTCCAGATGCTATACGTGAAGAACGGCGCGCTCGTTTTATGGCTAAAGCTGAAGATATTTCCATTAAACGGCTTGCCAAAAAAGTGGGAAAACGGATGCAAATACTGATTGATCGCATTGATGATTCGGGTGGTATTGGGCGTACGGTTGGGGATGCTCCTGAAATTGACGGATTAGTCAGAGTTTTGCCTTCTAGTAAACCTTCAAAGCGTTACCGCGCTGGTGAATTTGTCCGCGCAACCATCATTAGCGCCCAAGGGCATGACCTAATAGCGCAAACTTGACTATTGCACTAAAACTAAGCTTGTTTACCAATTAAGCCTAATTTATAGGCTCATCTAAGGGGATTGATATGAGTCGTGATGTCGTTGTCTTAAGTGCAGTTCGTTCAGCAATCGGCAGTTTTGGCGGGTCTCTTAGCAGCTTAGAGCCCTGCGAGCTCGGCGGTATAGTGATGAAAGAGGCGATTACGCGCTCTGGAGTTGATCCTGCTTTAATTAATTACGTTACTGTAGGCAACACTATCCCTACAGACAATCGCTATGCTTATGTTGCTCGTGTAGCTTCTATTCAAGCTGGCCTGCCAATGGAATCAGTGGCTATGGCATTGAACCGATTGTGTAGCTCTGGTTTGCAAGCAATTGTCAGTACTGCTCAAGCGATTATGTTGGGAGATTGTGATTATGGTATTGGTGGCGGGGTTGAGGTGATGTCACGTGGTATGTATGGTTCCACAGCAATGCGTAGTGGTGCACGTATGGGCGAGACCAAAATGCTTG
The DNA here is from genome assembly GCA_903846025.1 of uncultured beta proteobacterium. Lineage (GTDB taxonomy): Bacteria > Pseudomonadota > Gammaproteobacteria > Burkholderiales > Burkholderiaceae > Polynucleobacter. The sequence goes on from CAIMZP010000106.1 coordinate 14,091, forward strand.
ACTTAATGGTTTCTGTATTGACCGATCCATTTGGTGTAGGTCATATGGGAGTCACTGCTGAGAACCTCGTTGAAAAATATCATTTCACTCGTGAAGAACAAGATGCATTGGCGGTAGAGTCTCATCGTCGCGCTGCAAATGCTATTAAAGAAGGGCGCTTTAAGTCCCAAATTGTTCCAATTACCATTAAATCCCGTAAGGGTGATGTTGTATTTGATACGGATGAGCATTGCAAGCCTGAAACTACGATGGAAACTTTGGCGAAGATGAAGGCTGTCTTCAAAAAAGAGGGTGGTACTGTAACTGCTGGTAATGCTTCTGGTATTAACGATGGAGCAGCTTTTTTTGTGCTCGCATCTGCAGATGCGGCAGCGAAAGCAGGGCATAAGCCTATCGCCCGATTGGTATCCTATGCAATTGCTGGCGTGCCAAATCACATCATGGGTGAAGGTCCAATCCCGGCAACTAAAATTGCCTTAGCGCGTGCTGGCCTTACATTAGATCAAATCGATGTTATTGAGTCTAACGAAGCATTTGCTGCGCAAGCGTTGGCTGTTGCGAAAGGTCTCGGTCTTGATCCGGCTAAGACAAACGTGAATGGAGGTGCGATTGCTTTAGGTCATCCCATTGGCTGTTCAGGCGCGGCAATTGCCACCAAAGCGATCCATGAATTGCATCGCGTTCAGGGTAAATATGCGTTGGTGACTATGTGTATTGGTGGCGGACAAGGTATCGCCACTATTTTTGAGCGCCTTTAATTGCTGACAGCTGCATACCTAATTTTTTAAGCAATCAATAGCAAGGCAGCATCTAAGCCGACCCGGTCAAAAGCCGCGTCGGCTTTATCTTTAACAATAGGCTTCGCTTTGTAGGCAACGCTAATGCCAGACCCGTGCATCATTAATAGGTCATTGGACCCATCGCCCATCGTAATGGAATTAGATTTATGGCATTGCAAGGTTTGGCATGCTTTATCTAGGAAAGATGCTTTAGCAGCTCCATCTACGATATCTCCTATAACCTTGCCGCTTAATTTGCCATCGATAATTTCTAGGGTATTGGCTTGAGATTCTTTAAAACCAAGTTCTTGGCACAGTTTTTCTGTAAAGAAGGTAAAGCCACCAGAGACTAGTAAGGTGTAAAGACCCCGCGCTTGTGCCCCTGCAAGCAATTCTGTTGCCCCAGGATTTGGCTTAAGGCGATCTTGATATACCGATTCCAAAACATTGGCAGAGACGCCAGCTAAAAGTGCAACACGTCTTCGCAAGCTTTCTTTAAAGTCTTTAATTTCACCTCGCATGGTGGCTTCTGTTATTTCTGAGACAGCGGCTTTTTTTCCGGTGAAATCTGCGATCTCATCAATACATTCAATGTTAATGAGGGTCGAATCCATGTCCATTGCTAAAACACGGATATCTCGTGGTTTTAATCCAGGGGATAAAAAGGCAAGATCTACGTCATGCAAATCAGCAATTCCTCGCAAAGCAATGCGCGCCTCAGGCATTAAGCGCTTAGGACAGGACCAGCGTTGCGAGTGGTAAGCGGTAGGCGACAAATTATCCACAATAGAGTCAATGTCAAAACCCAATACCTGGGTGTGCTTCAGGAGTGCAATACTCAGACTTGGAGAAATAGGCTCCCTAGACAACGCTACAAGTGTTTGATGAGTAGTTATAGTGTGCATAGTTGGCAAGGAAGGTTAATGAGCTTTGGATGTGGTTAACATGGCAGATTCATTTAGGCGACGTAGTACATGGCGAATATAGTCTAGACGCTGCTCAAGCTTTTCAAAATCCCGCTCTTTTGGAGGTAGGATTTTTAGCTTATCTTGCCCGTTCAGCTGGATATGCTTTGATGACTGAATTAATTGAATAATTTTCATCGGATCAATTGGTGGATTTGGGATAAATTGAATCTGTATAGATGAAGGTGTGGCGTCTATTTTTTTAATCCCGAATCCTGTCATTTCTAAACGTAAACGATGTGTCTCATAAAACGATTTCGCTTGATCTGGTAAGTCACCAAAGCGATCAACAAGCTCTTCTCGTAAGCCCATCAGTTCTGAGAAATCACTAGTGCCAGCAAAGCGTTTGTATATCGATAGGCGCTCATGGACATCGGGGCAATAATCGCTTGGTAGTAACGCAGGTACGCCAAGATTTACGTCAGTTGTTGCCTGCAGCGGTGAGAGCAAGTCTGGTTCTTTACCGCTGCGCAAGGATTTAACGGCGCGGTTAAGCATCTCGGTATATAGCTGAAAGCCAATTTCATGAATTTCTCCAGACTGTTTATCGCCTAAGACCTCACCAGCACCGCGAATTTCCAGATCATGCATGGCTAAATAGAAGCCAGACCCCAATTCTTCCATTGCTTGAATAGCATTGAGGCGTAACTGAGCTTGCTTACTAAGAGCCTCTGGATCGGGAACTAAAAGATAGGCATAGGCTTGATGATGGGAGCGACCAACGCGTCCTCGCAACTGATGCAGCTGAGCCAGTCCGAACTTATCGGCACGATGCATGATGATGGTGTTGGCTGTAGGGACGTCAATGCCAGTTTCAATAATTGTGGTACATAACAAAATATTTGTTCGTTGAGTTACAAACTCTCGCATCACAGATTCAAGTTCTCGCTCATGCATCTGCCCATGAGCAACACTAATGCTGGCCTCTGGAATGAGTTCTTGTAAAGCCTGCTTACGATTTTGGATAGTTTCAACTTCATTATGTAAAAAATAAACCTGACCGCCACGCTTGATTTCGCGAAGTATTGCTTCGCGAATTACTCCATCACCCTCTCGCCGAACAAAAGTTTTGATTGCTAGGCGCTTTTGAGGAGCAGTGGCAATGATGGAAAATTCACGCAGACCTTCCATTGCCATCCCTAGGGTTCTGGGTATTGGAGTGGCTGTTAGGGTCAGTATGTCTACCTCAGCTCGCAAGGCTTTTAAAGCATCTTTTTGTCGTACACCAAACCGATGTTCCTCATCAACAATAACCAATCCTAGATTAGCAAAGTGGGTTTCTTTTGAGAGTAGTTTATGTGTACCGATGATGATGTCTGCATTACCTTTAGCTATAGCCTCTAAAGCTGCATTAATTTCCTTTGTAGTTTTAAAGCGAGAGAGTTCAACGATTCGTACTGGCCAGTCTGCAAAGCGGTCTTTCCAAGTGGCTACGTGTTGTTCGGCCAATAAAGTGGTTGGCGCCAAAATGGCAACTTGTTTACCACCCATCACAGCAACAAAACTTGCTCGCAGAGCAACCTCTGTTTTACCAAAACCGACATCACCGCACACCAGACGATCCATTGGGGTTCCGCTGGTCATGTCACCAATCACAGCGGCAATTGCATTGGCTTGATCTGGGGTTTCTTCAAAGCCGAAGCTTTCAGCAAAGGCTGCGTAATCATGGGCAGAAAATTCAAAGGCGTGACCCTTACGGATCGCGCGTGCAGCATAAAGACTTAGTAATTCTGCTGCTGTATCTCGAATTTGTTGTGCAGCTTTACGTCTAGCTTTGTCCCATTGCCCAGATCCCAATTGATGCAATGGTGCCGAATCTGGATCTGAGCCTGCGTAGCGGGTAACCATTTGAAGCTGTTGGACTGGAACATACAAAGTGGCTTCTTTTGCATAAACCAAATGTAAGAATTCTTCAAATATAGGCGCTTCTTTGGGGGGCGCTAGATTTAAAAGTACTAAACCCTGATAGCGACCAATGCCATGGTCAGAATGCACAACAGGATCACCAATCTTAAGTTCAGAGAGATCCTTAAATAAAGTGTCGGGATCGACACTTGCACTTCCTTTGCCTTTGCGACGTTGGCGTGCAGTTGAGGTAAAAAGCTCAGCCTCAGTAATGACAATGAGATTTTCAGAGGGCCAGGTAAATCCATTAAAGAGCGATGCTGTAACTAGCCCGAATAAAGAATTACTCTTCAAAAATTCATCAATCCCTTCGAAGCTGTCAGGCTTTAATGGGTAGAGCGCCTTGCCGTCTTGTGCGGTAACCGAATTGCTTTCTTCAAATAACTGGCGGATAGACTCTTTACGTCCAGCGCTATCACTGCAAAGTAGAATGCGCATTTTTTCTTGCAACACAAGACCGCGAAGGCGATTGATGGGATCGGCATCGCGTCTATGGACTGCAATATCAGGAACTTCTAAAAACTGAGGATCCCCTGGATGATCTTTAGATATTTTTAAGTCGCGCTCTAAAACTAGTCGCGCATTAGGCTTGGCGGCTGAAAAAAATTCGTCTACATCAAGAAATAATTCTCTAGGTTGAAGAATTGGGCGATCAAGATCATGCTTTAAAAACTCGTAACGTTGTTGTGTATCTTTCCAAAAACTCTTGATTGATTCCTCTAGGTCACCAATACTCACAATCCATACGGGATCACCGGAGCGAGGAAAATAGTCAAAGACACTGGATGACTCTTCAAAAAAGAGGGGTAAGTATGATTCGATCCCTGCGCTTGGGATTCCTAAATTCGCATCTCTGTAAATAGAGCATCGAGTTGGATCGCCCTCAAATACTTCTCTCCACCTTCCACGAAAGGCAGTGCGCGATGCATCGTCAAATGGAAATTCATGTCCAGGCAGTAAACGGACTTCTTTGACCGGGTACAGACTCCTCTGGGTATCCGGATCAAATGCTCGAATTTGATCTATTTCATCGCCAAATAGATCAAGGCGGTATGGCAGGCTTGATCCCATCGGAAAGAGATCGATCAGTCCTCCTCGGATGCTGTATTCACCAGGCCGCATCACGGCACTAACAGGGTCGTAGCCAGCTTGTTGTAGCTGCAGTTTTAGGGCAACTTCATTGAGCTTATCGCCTTGTCTAAAAAAGAAAGTGTGACCAGATAAGAAGCTCGGTGGACCAAGCTTTTGCAACGCTGTAGTGATGGGAACTAAAACAACATCGCAGCTACCATTGAGTAACTCATAAAGCGTAGCTAAGCGCTCGGAGACCAAATCCTGATGAGGGGAAAAATGGTCGTAAGGAAGAATTTCCCAATCGGGCAATAGGCGGGTTTTAAGCTGAGGTGCGAAAGCCGGAATTTCTTCCAAAAGTCGTTGAGCTTCTTGCGCATGAGCACAAAAAACAACCATAACCGAATAATTACCACGATAACGCAAGCCAGATTGCGCAATCAAAGCGGCATCTGCCGATCCCACTAGCCCGGAAAAGGTAAAGCGCTGCCCAGCCCGCGGCGCAGGTATGGGGGGTCCTAGTTTTAATGCATCTGACATCTGCGCTCATTATAGAATCAGGTATGCACATTGCTAACTTAACCACTCGAAAATGTCATGCGCTCTTACCCACGGCTGGCAGTGGTTCTCGTTTCGGGGGCGAATTGCCCAAACAGTTTCAATTGCTATCTGGCAAACCAATGCTGGCTTATGCTATCGAGGCTTTTGCCAAAACCCCCGAAATTGCATCTATTTGGGTGGGTGTAAGCTCAGGCTTTATTCAGAATCCAGTATTAAGCACTCTTGTTGCCAGTAAACCATTGCAGTTTTTAGCAACCGGTGGCCAAACGCGCCAGAAAACTGTTCGTAATACTCTGGCTGCCATGCTTGAAGCTGGAATCGCAGAGACAGACTGGGTGCTGGTGCATGACGCTGCTCGCCCAGGAATTACCTGTGCATTAATTCAAAGATTGATCTTGGCAGTAAGTAATGCAGGCGAGGGCGGATTACTGGCTATGCCAGTTGCAGATACTTTAAAGCTGGCTGATTTAAGTTCTGCCGTTGCTGGAAATTTAGTGCGCGTTGAGAAAACGATTGCAAGAGCCCATCTTTGGCAGGCTCAAACCCCGCAAATGTTCGGCCTTAAAAAATTACATGACGCCATTGAGGAAGGTATTCGCCTGGAGAATGACATTACTGATGAAGCTAGTGCGATGGAGTTGATGGGTCACAAACCTCTGTTGGTAGAGGGTGCAACTCGTAACTTTAAAGTAACCCATCCAGCGGACTGGGAGTTAATGCAATCTCTACTTCTTTCACCTTCCCTTAAATAAGAATCCAATCCATGACTCAAAATTCAGTACATTTGCCACAATTCCGGATTGGGCAGGGCTATGACGTTCATGCCTTGGTTGCGGATCGAAAACTGATCATTGGGGGTGTTCATATACCCTATGAAATGGGCCTTTTAGGGCACTCTGATGCCGATGTCTTGCTCCATGCTCTGACTGACTCTTTACTTGGCGCTGCTGGATTAAATGATATTGGGCAGTTATTTCCAGATACTGATGAGCAATTTAAAGATATGGATAGCCGTATTTTGCTCAGAGCTGCTTTACAAAAGGTTCAGGCTGCTGGATTTCAAATTGGTAATGTGGATGCCACCATCATTTGCCAAAAGCCTAAATTGGCCAATTTCTTGCCAGAGATGATTAAAAATATAGCTACCGACTTGGCAGTAACCCCAAGCCATGTGAACCTCAAAGCTAAAACAAATGAATCTTTAGGCCACCTAGGACGAGGCGAGGGAATAGCTGTTCATGCGGTGGCTTTGCTCTATAAGGTCTAAATATCCTCCAAAACCTTTAAGCATTGTAGAATTACGGTCTTTAGAGTGAAGTTTGAGCTAGGTAGTCCTTACAGAAATTTGCGAGGATGGCGGAATTGGTAGACGCACCAGGTTTAGGTCCTGGCGCCAGTAATGGTGTGGGGGTTCGAGTCCCCCTTCTCGCACCACAAGGTTGCTACTAGGCTTGGACTTCACATATCCTGTTTTTCAATTAAGAGACGAGAATGGCTGTGCAGATAGAAAATTTAGGTCAGTTAGACCGCAAAGTGACCTTAGAATTTGCTCGTGCCGATTTGGCCAAAGCAAGAGATGCCCGCCTAACTAAGCTGGGTAAAACTATGAAAATTGCTGGCTTTCGCCCAGGCAAAGTGCCTAAGAACATGGTTGAAAAGCAGTACGGAATGCAGGTTGACTTTGAGCTTCAGTTCGATAAAGCATCTGAGATGTTTTATGACATTGCACAAAAAGAAACTATTAAGCTAGCTGGTCAGCCACGCCTAGATCCTAAGAGTGAGTTGGACGCAGATAAAATTGTGTTTGATGCTTATTTTGAAGTTCTCCCAGATGTCAAAATTGGTGACTTCAGTAAAGCAGAGGTAACTCAATACATCACCGATATTTCTGATGCAGAAATTGACCGTGCCTTAGATGTACTGCGTAAGCAGCAAGTACACTTCCACCCTCGCGGAGAAGCGGGTGAGCATGGTGATGGGGGCGCAAATACCGCCGCCCAAACCGGCGATCAAGTGATTGTCGATTTTATTGGTAGGGTTGATGGAGTTGAATTTGCTGGTGGCAAAGCTGAAAACTTTGAATATGTTCTTGGTGATGGTCGCATGCTCCCAGAATTTGAGGCTGCAACATTGGGTCTCAAGGCTGGCGAAAGCAAGACCTTCCCATTAAGTTTTCCTGCTGATTACCATGGTAAAGATGTGGCCGGTAAAACTGCTGATTTCACAATCACGATTAAATCTGTTAATTGGGCACACCTTCCAGCAGTTGACGATGCTTTTGCTTTGTCATTGGGAGTTACCGAGGGTGGTGTTGCTAAGATGCGTGAGGAAGTTAAAGAGAATTTAGTGCGCGAAACCAAGCGTCGCATTACCAATCTCTTAAAGGGCGAAGTGATGGATAAGCTCAATGCATTATGTGAGCTGGATGTACCTAAATCTTTAGTAGCCTCTGAGCAAGATCGTCTAGTAGAGTCAGCTCGTCAAGACCTAATGCAGCGTGGGATTCCAAATGCTAAAGACGCGCCAATTCCCGTTGAAATGTTTGCAGAACAAGCATTAAAACGTGTGCGCTTGGGGTTGATTCTGAGTGAGCTTGTAAAGGAGCAAAATTTGGCTGCTACAGCTGACCAAATTAAAGCCGAGATTGATGAGCAAGCCGCCACTTACGAAGATCCAAAAGAAGTTGTTCGTTGGTTCTACAGCAACCCAAGTCGCCTCAAAGATATTGAGAACTTAGTACTTGAGGACAATGTGATTAAGCATTTCACATCCCTGGCCAAAGTAATCGACAAAGCGGTTAGCTTTGAAGAGCTCAGTAAACTCAACTAAAATTAACAAGTATTCAATCATTAAAGGCCTGATCATATGAACCAGAATCATTTTCCATCCGAGAATTTAGAACCCCAAGGCTTGGGTTTAGTTCCCATGGTGATTGAAACTTCTGGGCGTGGTGAGAGGGCCTACGATATTTACTCTCGCCTATTAAGAGAGCGAGTGGTTTTCTTGGTTGGTGAGGTTAATGATCAAACTGCGAATCTGGTAATTGCGCAGTTACTTTTCCTTGAGAGCGAGAACCCAGATAAAGAAATTTCTCTGTATATCAACTCGCCTGGTGGTTCCGTATCAGCTGGCTTAGCTATCTATGACACGATGCAATTTATTAAGCCTCATGTCAGCACCCTGTGCATGGGAATGGCGGCGAGTATGGGTGCATTTTTATTATGCGCTGGTGAAAAAGGCAAGCGTTATGCTTTGCCCAACTCACGCGTCATGATTCATCAACCCTTAGGCGGCGCGCGTGGCCAAGCCTCCGATATTGAGATTCAGGCTCGTGAAATTCTGTATCTTCGTGAGCGTCTTAATAAGATATTGGCTGATCGCACAGGTCAAAGCATTGAAAATATTGCAAAAGATACTGACCGTGATAATTTCATGTCCGCCGAACAAGCTCAGGAATATGGTTTGATCGACAAAGTCATCGATAAACGCTCTTAATTTTTTTAGGTAGACAACTTGAGCGATACATCCCCACCAAATAGCACAGATAAAATTCTGTATTGTTCTTTTTGCGGCAAGAGCCAGCATGAAGTTAAGAAGCTAATAGCCGGTCCATCCGTTTTTATCTGTGATGAATGTATTGATCTGTGTACTGACATCATTCAAGAGGAAATTGCTAAGTTGCCAAAAAACGATGGTGATGATTCCTTGCCAACGCCACATCAAATCCGTGAGAATTTGGATCAATATGTTATCGGCCAAGATCATGCTAAGAAAAAC
>CAIMZP010000107.1 GCA_903846025.1 uncultured beta proteobacterium
GTGGTTACGCCTTTGCCCTGGAGTAACGCCAAACTGCTTCTCAATTGCAGTAACCACCTGATCTGGCGTAACGGCCTCTGCGGAAAAGCAAACCATTGAGCCCAATAGAGTGACTATTGCAAAAGATATTTTAGCAACCAGCATTCTAGACTTCCTTATATTTATTATTAATGAGCGACGAAGTTACAGGGTGCTTATATTTCAGATATCGTCCTACCAAACCTGTTTCTTGCCATCAATCCAAGTTTCTTTAACCTTAATATTTCGAATTTGATTAACTGCGGTTTTACGTGGATTAGCTGCCAGCACAACTAGATCAGCTTGTTTACCAACCTCTAGGCTACCTAACTTATCATCAGAGAACATTTCATAGGCCGCATTGATGGTAACAGCCCGTATTGCATCGTCAACGGTAACCCTCTGATCAGGGCCGAGAACTTTTTGAGGTGGGTTTTGCCATAAGCGACCAGCGCCCTCGGATATGTAATTTAGTGGACCAACATTGGAAACCGGGGAATCGCTGTGATAAACGAAGCGACCACCCTCCTTCTTAAAAGCAGCGGAAGGATCAATTCGGTCAGCGCGTGCAGGACCCACGATGTGATTATGGAATGCCTCACCCCAATAATCGACGTGACCAATCGTAAAGCCTGGAATCACACCTAATTTCACCGCTTTCTTCACCTGCTCCGGTGTATTGATTGTGAAATGTTCGATACGCAAACGGCGATCTCCTGGATGAGAGTTACCAGCTAATAATTTTTCATAATTATTCAGCGTTTGATCAATAGCACGATCGCCATTGGCATGAACTGCTAATTGCCACCCTTGGTCGAAATAGACCTTCATAGACTTGTATAGATCTTCGCTTTTGTAATCGAGCTCACCCTTATTTTGGGTATTTTTAGGATAGTCGTACGCATCATTTAAGGCCGCAGTTAGTCCCTGGGTTGAACCATCAGAAATAAACTTAACGCCAATAAAACGCAATCGATCATCACCCTCGTTTGGCTTTAAGCCACTATATCCAGCAGGAATTGCTGGGCCATACAAATAAGCCCGAACCCTAATTGGCAAACCCTCATTGGCTGTCAATTCTTTATAGAGCTTTACTTCATTCTCCAGGCCGGACTCAAAGCCAACCGTAATCTCAGCTGAAGTAGTTACGCCTGCTGATGCAATGCGCTGCGCTGTTTTCTTAATTGCCTTTATCAAATCTGCCTGTGGGGGTGCGGGCATTTTTGCCATAAATGGCGCAAAGGAAGGTGGCTCTATCAATTTACCAGTTAGCTTGCCTTGCATATTCTTGACATACACACCACCACCGCTGGGATTTTTTGTTTCTTCAGTAACCCCGGCTAATTCCATCGCCCTATGGTTGACATAACCAATATGACCAGACTGATTAATGATGAAAATGGGAACTGTAGTGGAAACTTTATCCAAAGTATCGGCAGTAAGTTCAGCCATGAAAGGAGATGTACGGGACGGGTCTACGCCAAATCCAAATAACCATCCACCAGGAGGAATGGTTTTTAAATGGGCTCTCATCTTGGCATCTAGCGTATCCAAGGTATCGTAAGGCAAGGAAAAATTAGAGAGATTTAAACCTAATCCTTCAGCCATAGCAGTACCGATAATGTGAATATGAGGCTCTACGAACCCGGGCATTAAAGTTTGCCCCTTTAGATTAATGATCTTAGTTGTGCTTGTTTGCCAATCCTTGCTAATAGCGGCTTTCGAACCAGTCGCCACAATCACCCCGCTTTTAATAGCCAGAGCCTCAACCTCTTCGTTTTTATCATTCACAGTCACAATTGGACCGCCATAAAAAATAGTATCCGCATTACCTTTGGCAAAAGTGATTGCGCATTGAGCCATCCATAGGGCTAAGATGAATTTAGTGGCAAATTTCATAATTATTTCCTTAATATCGAACTAAATTATTTCAAATTAACAAAGAGCACATCTAAAGCACTATGTGGGACTGGCACAAAAGCCAAATGATTTCGATGCATCTCGACCTATTGTTTTTTACATAAGTCGTATTTCAAAATTATATTGAGCTTGTATACGCACCAAAAAATTGAACTAGAGGCA
>CAIMZP010000108.1 GCA_903846025.1 uncultured beta proteobacterium
GACAAAGACGGTGTAGATGTCATTGTTGAGTTGGTATCTACCAACACTGCTTTAGCTGTGATGGAGGTAGCCGAGCAAAAAAATAAAATGACGATTGTCTCTGGGGCGGGCTCAGTAACAATTACCAATGAAAAATGTACTCCAAACAATATTCACTGGACGTACGATACCTATGCGCTTTCAAATGGCACCGGTAGGGCTATTGTTAAGCAAGGAAAAAAGAATTGGTACTTCATCACTGCAGATTATGCTTTTGGCGCAGCGCTTGAAAAAGATGCCACCAATGTTGTGGTTGCCAACGGTGGCAAAGTCTTAGGTACAAGCAAACACCCCTTTCCCAATAGCGACTTTTCTTCTTACCTCTTAAAAGCTCAGGCCAGTGGAGCCGATGTGGTCGCTCTGGCAAATGCTGGTCAAGACACAATTAACACTGTTAAGCAGGCATCAGAATTTGGCATCAATAAAAAACAAACCGTAGTTCCATTGCTCATGTTTATTTCAGATGTGCATTCGCTGGGATTAAGTGCTGCTCAAGGCATGTACTTAACTGAAGGCTTCTACTGGGACAAGGACGATAAAACGCGCGCCTTTTCAAAACGTTTTTTCGAACAACATAAGCGCATGCCAACCATGGTTCAGGCCGGAGTTTATTCATCTGTCCTTAATTATTTAAAGGCGGTACAAACGGCTGGAACTGACGATACACAAGCTGTAATGAAGGTTTTGAAATCAACCACCATTGATGACGGCTTGTTTAAGGGGAAGATTCGTGCTGATGGCAAGTTCGAGCATGATATGTACCTGCTCGAGGTGAAGAAGCCCTCAGAATCAAAAAGCCCATGGGATTATTACTACATACGTGCTGTTATTCCTGCAGCAGAAGCCACCCTTCCACTTTCACAGTCAAAGTGCAAGTTGGTTAACAAGTAGTTTATTTAGAAATCAAGCATGTTTGAACTTCTTGGAATTACCCCTCAAGGGCTGATTGCTCAGCTCTTGGTGGGGCTGATCAATGGCTCTTTCTATGCCATTTTGAGTTTGGGTTTGGCCATCATTTTTGGCCTTCTCAACATTATTAACTTCTCGCATGGCGCTCAATACACCATGGGCGCTTTTATTGCGTGGATTGGTTTAACTCAATTTGGTCAATGGCTAGGTTTTCCTGACCTGACAATTAATTATTGGTTTGCCCTCATTCTTGTGCCGCTAATAATGGCGGGTTTCGGTTTAATTCTTGAGCGTACGATGTTGAGGCGTCTATATCACCTCGACCATTTGTATGGCCTCTTATTAACTTTTGGTTTGGCATTAATTATCGAGGGAATGTTTCGCCACTGGTATGGCATATCTGGGGAGAGTTATCCCGCCCCTGAGATACTCCAAGGCGCAATTCCTCTTGAATCTATTGGGATTGTCTTGCCAAAATATCGAATTTGGGTTGTGTTTATTTCTATGACCGTTTGCTTCTCTACATGGTATGTTATTGAGAGAACAAAGCTGGGCGCCTATCTTCGAGCTGGAACAGAAAATCCAAAACTTCTCCAAGCGTTTGGGATTAATGTCCCCCTCATGATTTCCTTGGCCTACGCTTATGGTGTTGGCCTTGCCGGTTTTGCTGGCGTATTGGCCGCCCCCATTTTTCAAGTTAACCCATTGATGGGGTCGAATCTCATTATTGTTGTATTTGCGGTAGTCGTCATTGGTGGCATGGGCTCCATCATGGGCGCTATCCTTACGGGCCTTGCTCTGGGTTTAGTTGAGGGCCTAACCAAAGTGTTTTACCCAGAGGCATCTGGCGTGGTTATTTTTGTGATCATGGCAATCGTGTTATTGATTCGCCCAGCTGGTCTTTTTGGGCGGGAAAAATAAAATGAGTTCAAAAGTTAAATTACTCTATGGCATTCTTGCTTTAATTGCCCTGCTCTTGCCATTCCAGGATTTTATCTATTTAGTATTTGCAATGAAGGTACTTTGCTTTGCCCTCTTTGCTTGCGCTTTTAATTTATTACTTGGCTTTACGGGGCTATTGTCGTTTGGTCATGCCGCATTCTTTGGCACTTCGGCCTACATTACCGCCTATTTTTGCAAGGAGATGGGGCTTTCCACCGAGTTGGGAATTATTTTAGGCGTCATTGGTTCAGGCGTTCTTGGATTTTTGATAGGCGCATTGGCCATTCGCAGGCAAGGCATTTACTTTGCTATGGTGACTTTGGCGTTATCTCAAATGGTTTACTTCCTTGCGGTTCAACTTCCATTTACTGGTGGTGAAGATGGAATACAAGGAGTGCCCCGTGGCAAGCTACTAAACTTCATTGATTTAAATAACGACGTTTCGATGTATTACTTTGTTTTAGCAGTTTTTTTATTGGGTTTTGCGCTCATCATGCGTACTGTTTACTCGCCTTTCGGTCAGATTCTTAAGGCTATTCGCGAAAATGAACCGCGCGCCATTTCACTTGGCTATGACGTCGATCGTTTTAAGTTAACGGCTTTTGTATTGTCGGCCACTCTTGCTGGCCTCGCTGGCTCAATGAAGGCTTTGGTTTTTCAGCTCGCAACCTTAACAGATGTTCACTGGCACATGTCGGGCGAGGTGGTTCTGATGACCCTACTTGGTGGAATGGGAACAATCTTAGGTCCAGCCGTTGGTGCGGGTATTGTGGTCTCCCTCCAAAACTATTTAGCTAATATCGGATCTTGGAGCACGATAGCCACCGGCTTTATTTTTGTAATTTGTGTTTTAGCATTCCGCCGCGGCGTTGTTGGTGAAATTAGCGCCTTCTTTAAATCTAAAAGCTAATTGACGTTCTTATGTGTTGGGTGGCGGAGTTGGAGTCAGGGCATTCATATGGCTTGCGCTTTTCGTTTTTAGCTTAATTAATAAAAATACAATTAAAACAAGGACTTACATTAATTTATAGTGTTGGGACTCAAACTTTATTATTTTTGTTTCACGTGAAACCAACAAAATGCTATGATCATCGCCCTATCTGAGGCAAATCATGCGCTATTCAAAAAATTTCGATGTCATAGTAGTTGGCGGTGGTCACGCAGGAACTGAAGCCGCACTAGCATCAGCACGCATGGGCTGTGACACCCTCCTAATCACCCATAGTATTGAAAATTTAGGGGCAATGAGTTGCAACCCCTCTATTGGAGGAATTGGTAAGGGCCACTTAGTAAAAGAAATAGATGCCATGGGCGGTGCTATGGCTTCTGCTGCAGACGAGGCTGGCATTCAGTTTCGCATCCTTAACTCTAGTAAGGGCCCGGCAGTGCGAGCTACTCGAGCCCAAGGAGATCGTGTTTTATATAAAGCGGCTATTCGCCATCGGTTGGAAAATCAGGCGAACCTAAGCCTTTTTCAAGCTGCGGTTGATGATTTGCTGGTCAGTGGTGACGAGGTTCAGGGGGTTGTTACACAAATGGGCCTTAAGTTTATGGCCAAAAAAGTTGTGCTGACAGCGGGAACCTTTCTAGATGGAAAAATCCATGTGGGTCTTAATAGCTACGCTGGTGGACGTGCTGGCGATCCAGCCGCAACATCCCTTTCGTCTAGATTAAAAGAATTAAAGCTCCCACAAGGCAGACTTAAAACGGGCACCCCTCCTCGGATTGATGGTCGGACAATCGATTTCTCAGTCATGCTTGAGCAACCCGGTGATCTAGACCCAATGCCTGTTTTCTCATATTTGGGTCGGCCCGAACAACACCCCAAACAAGTTTCATGCTGGATTTCCCATACAAACGAGCAGACTCATGACATCATCAGGGGTGGATTAGATCGTTCCCCAATGTATACGGGTGTTATTGAGGGTGTCGGTCCCCGCTATTGCCCTTCAATTGAAGACAAGATTCATCGCTTTGCTTCAAAAAATAGTCATCAGATCTTTTTGGAACCCGAGGGTCTTACTACCAATGAGTATTACCCCAATGGAATTTCTACAAGCCTCCCTTTTGATGTGCAGTGGAATTTAGTCCGGAGCATCCGAGGTCTTGAGTCCGCTGTTATTGTTCGCCCTGGATATGCCATTGAGTATGATTTTTATGATCCTCGTCATCTTAGGCATAACTTAGAAACAAAAGCTATTAAAGGGCTGTATTTTGCAGGCCAAATTAATGGCACTACTGGGTATGAGGAGGCTGCCGCTCAAGGCATGCTGGCCGGAATAAATGCTGGGTTAGCCTCACAAGACAAAGAGCCTTGGTTGCCTAAGCGAAGTGAGTCTTATATTGGGGTTTTGGTTGACGATCTTATTACCTTGGGCGTTCAAGAGCCCTATCGAATGTTTACTAGCAGAGCAGAATATCGCCTCAGCTTGCGTGAAGATAATGCAGACATGCGGCTAACTACGATTGGTCGAGGCTTGGGGTTGGTTAATGATTGGCGTTGGAACGTATTTTGTAGAAAACAGGAGGCTGTTTCACGTGAAACAATTCGATTGCAAGAGATTTGGATTGGGCCAAAGCATGAATCAGCCAAGGCCGTTTCAGCGCTTTTGGGGCAAGATTTATCCAGCGATTGCAGTTTGGCGGATATTTTAAGGCGCC
The DNA here is from genome assembly GCA_903846025.1 of uncultured beta proteobacterium. Classification (GTDB taxonomy): domain Bacteria; phylum Pseudomonadota; class Gammaproteobacteria; order Burkholderiales; family Burkholderiaceae; genus Polynucleobacter. The sequence continues at coordinate 4,552 of CAIMZP010000108.1, forward strand.
CAGGCCTAACTTATGATGCTATTACTAGTTTTGCAGATGGAATGTGGTCACCTGGAAGCTTGGACGATGATCTCGGTTTGGCGCAGCAAATTTCCAATCAAGTGGAGATTTCGATTAAATATCAAGGGTATATCGAGAGGCAATCCGTGGAAATTGCACGCCAGGAACATAATGAGCACTTTCCTTTGCCGGAATTAATGGACTATACCCAGGTTCCCGGCCTATCAAAAGAAGTTCAACAAAAATTAAATTTATACAAACCCGGTACCTTGGGTCAAGCAGGCAGAATCTCCGGGATAACGCCGGCAGCACTTTCTTTATTATTGGTGCACCTTAAAAAGGGCTTGGGGCGCCCCCAAGAGACGGTATGAGCGAAGGGTTGGCTGAGCTAGGTATTCAGAGTCTTGGTTTGGACTTAAGCCCGGGCAATATTGCTGATTTAGAGGTATTTTTACAAGAGATGGGGCGCTGGAACCGGGTTCATAACCTTACTGCAATAGAGGGCGATACAAATTCAATACGATTGCACCTCATTGATTCTATTGCAGTTTTACCTTTAATGAGGCATTTTTTAGTTGACTTAGATGCTAGGATTGCAGATCTTGGCTCTGGTGGTGGTTTGCCAGCAATTCCCATTGCGATCTTACAGCCCGGGTGGAATATGACGCTAATTGAGGCGGTTCGAAAAAAAACCGCATTTTTGCAGCACATACGAGGCAAGCTGAAGTTAAATAACATTCAGATATTGAGTGAGCGCGTAGAGTCTACGGCCCTAAAGCATCCCGCCCAGTTCGACGCAGTAATTTCGAGAGCATTCACCAGTTTGAAGAGATTTTTAGATCTCTCGCTACCCTTATTGAAGCCTGAAGGCCTTGTATTTGCAATGAAGGCTAAGCGCGCAGATGAAGAGTTGCAAGAAGTTTCAATGGAAGATTGGCGCTTAATCGCCGATCAACCTTTGCATATACCTAGCCTTACAGTGGAAAGGCGCCTTTTGGTGTTGTCTCCCGTGAGAAAATCACCCTCTTTGAAGCAGACCCCTTAAAAGTAGCCATGGCAAAAATTTTCTGTATTGCAAATCAAAAGGGCGGAGTTGGTAAAACCACGACGGCCGTCAATTTAGCTGCTGGCTTATCAGGCCTCAAGCAACGGGTTTTATTGGTTGATTTAGACCCTCAGGGAAATGCAACAATGGGCTCCGGAATCGAAAAAGCAAACTTAAATAAAAGCGTATATCAGGTATTAATTGGGCTTGCCACAATCAGGGATTGTGCCCAACCTTGTGAAAGTTCTGGTTATGATGTGCTGCCAGCAAATCGTGATTTAGCTGGCGCAGAAATTGAATTAGTTGACTTGGAATTACGTGAGCAGCGATTGAAAGAGGCGCTCACCGCAGTGACGAATGACTATGACTTTATTTTGATTGACTGCCCCCCTGCACTTTCTTTGCTTACGCTCAACGGCTTGTGTGCCGCAAATGGCGTTATCGTGCCAATGCAATGTGAATACTTTGCACTTGAGGGCTTGTCAGACCTAGTCAATACTATTAAACAAGTTCACGCCAATTTAAATCCAGACTTGGTCATCATCGGGCTCTTGCGGGTGATGTTTGATTCGCGCATGACATTGCAGCAACAGGTGTCTGATCAACTGCTGGAGCATTTTGGTGACAAGGTGTTCAAGACGATTGTTCCACGTAACGTACGTTTAGCCGAGGCCCCGTCTTACGGACTTCCTGGGGTAGTTTTTGACAAATCATCAAGAGGCGCAAAAGCCTATCTAGAGTTTGGCGCCGAAATGATCGAGCGCATTAAGCAAATGTAATTTTTAGGAAGACGATAAAACGTATGGTTGCAATAAAGAAAAAAGGGTTGGGTCGCGGCCTAGAGGCATTGTTGGGGGATAAGGCTAAGCAAGAAAGCTCAACTGAAATTAACCGCCTGCCATTAACGGCACTTCAGGCTGGAAAATATCAGCCACGCCAAAAAATGGAAGCTAGTGCCCTGCAAGAGTTAGCAGAAAGTATTCGTGAGCAAGGTGTGATGCAGCCCTTGTTAGTGAGGATGGTCGAGCCTGGAAAATATGAAATTATCGCTGGCGAACGGCGTTTTCGTGCGGCATCTTTAGCGGGCTTAAGCGAGGTTCCTGTATTGGTTTCAGGCGCCAATGATCAAGCCGCTGCGGCAATGGCATTGATTGAAAATATGCAGCGAGAGGATTTAAATCCTCTTGAAGAGTCTAGGGGCTTGGCAAGACTCATTGCGGAATTTGGATTCACTCATGAGCAAGCCGCAAAAGCAGTTGGAAAGTCACGAAGCGCTATTACGAATTTGCTTCGCTTGAGCCAGCTGGCAAAAACAGTTCAAGCAATGCTTTTAGCGGGCGATATTGATATGGGCCACGCCCGAGCACTTATTCCGTTGCCTGGCGCAAGTCAAGTGGCTTTGGCGCAAAGGATTGCAGCGCAAGGCCTATCAGTTCGGGAGGCCGAAAGAATGGTGGCAGCCTTAGTGCTGGTTGGAGGTCAAATTGGAGATAAAAAATCCAAAATTAAAGCCCCCTCTTTAGCCGCGTACAACGACCCAGATATGCGGCGATTGACGCAAGAAATCGCTGATTTAATCGGCCTAAATACAGAATTTAAGTTTAAGGGTAAAGGCGGCGAGTTAAGAATCCGTTTTAGCCAATTTGATGAGCTCGATTCCTTGTTGAAAAAGTTGGGCGTTGAGAATGACTCTTGATATTTAATACAGCAAACATAAAATTTTTAACTATTGAAAATAGACCCAAATCCAATGCCCAAAATAAATAATTGGGAGGAGTCTTCTGAGGAGGCCTATCGGGTCTATAACAAAACGGAAATGGATGATTTGCGTAGCGCAAAACCAAGACAGTTTTTATCCGTTAATAGTTGGCTTATAGTTTTTGCGCAGATAGTGATTACCCTGATAATTGCTGGTTCTTGTTATATTTTTGCTGGTCAGGGCAATAGACTCGTCTATACTTACTCTGCTTTTGTTGGTGGCTTGATTGGATTTTTGCCTGCAGCATTGTTTTTGATGCGATTAGAGGCTGCAAAAAAGAGTACTAAATCAAGTCCCGGCGGCTATTTAACAGCGGTGGTTTCTGGTGAATTTATAAAAATTCTTGCAACTGTCCTCTTGTTTATTGGCTTTGCCCTAAAGCAGCCTGATTTAAAATGGATACTTTTGCTTGTTACCTATTTTGCTACGCTGAAATGTTATTTATTGGTGTGGTTTTGGAAGTAACAGGCAGTTAATAAATAAGGATTTGTTGAGAGATGTCTAGCGAAGTCAACGGAGCAGCAGAGATAGCCCATCATGTGGCTAGTGAACCGCTTACACCTACCGCTTATATTGCGGAACACCTGCAAAACCTAAATAACGTTGGCGGAGCGCAAACCTCGGTCATTGACTTCAGCATCATTAATTTAGACACTATTTTTTGGACCTCTTTAATGGGGTTGATCACTGTGTTTCTTTTGGTAATTGCGGCACGCAGAGCATCCCCTGGAGTTCCTGGGCGCTTTCAATGTCTAGTGGAGATGCTTGTTGAGATGGTGGACAACCAAACCAAGAGTATTGTCCATGGCAATCGTACTTTTATTGCCCCTTTAGCCCTCTTTGTTTTTTGCTGGATCATCCTTCTAAATACTCTGGATTTAGTGCCTGTAGATTGGATTTTTGGCGTAAACCAATTTGTTGGTAGTTTTGGAGTGCATGTTCCACATCATAAGATAGTGCCCACAACTGATTTGAACGCTACTTTTGGCTTGTCTTTCTCGATTCTCTTGTTAGTGTTCTTCTACAGCATCAAAGTGAAGGGCATCGGCGGCTTTTTGCACGAGTTGATTTCCGCCCCATTTGGTGCAAAGTGGTATCTTGCGCCATTCAACCTTATTTTGAACATCATTGAATACATTGCTAAAGGTGTTTCATTGGGTATGCGGCTTTTTGGAAACATGTATGCAGGCGAATTAATCTTTTTACTCATTGCCCTTTTGGGAAGTATGTGGACCTTTAATTTTGATCTTTACATGCTTGGCTTTGTAGGCAATGTCATTGCTGGATCAGCCTGGGCAATTTTTCATATTTTGGTCATTTTGTTGCAAGCTTTTATTTTTATGATGTTGACTTTGGTTTACATCGGCCAAGCCCATAGTCATCATTAATTTTTTTATTTTTAACTTCATCTTTAATACTTAGGAGTAAACATGCAAGCATTCTTAGCTAACATTCAAGGACTAACCGCTATTGGTATTGGCCTTATCATCGGCCTTGGCGCTTTAGGAGCCTGTTTGGGCATTGGCCTAATGGGCGGAAAATTCATTGAGGGCGCTGCCCGTCAACCCGAATTGATTAATGAATTGCAAACCAAAATGTTTCTTTTGGCCGGCTTGATTGATGCTGCATTCTTAATCGGCGTTGGTGTTGCAATGTTGTTTGCTTTTGCAAACCCACTGCTCGCTGTTATTAAGTAATTGTTTTGGCGTGGATGACTGTATGGTCATCCAACCGTTCACAACAATACTGAAAGGAATATCGTGAATCTGAACGCGACCCTATTCGCGCAAATGATCGTTTTCTTTGTCTTATGGTGGGTTGTCGCACGATTTGTGTGGCCACCGCTTGTTAAGGCACTAGATGAGCGCTCAACTAAAATTGCCGATGGCTTGGCTGCGGCCCAGCGCGGAAAAGAAGAATTAGCTCTCGCAAATAACGAGGCAGAGTTGGAATTATCTAAAGCCCGTCAAGAAGGCATTCAGCGTGTTGCTGAGGCTGAAAAGCGCGCCCAAATGTCGGCTGAAGAAATTCGATCAAATGCAGAGGCGGAAGCCGCTCGCATTATTTCTCAGGCCAAACAAGATGCAGATCAACAGGTATCACGTGCACGCGAAGTATTGCGCGCAGAGGTTGCCGTGTTGGCTGTGAAGGGTGCTGAGCAAATTTTGCGCAGAGAAGTTGATGCAAAAACTCACAGCACATTACTTGATCAATTAAAGGCAGAGCTCTGATATGGCTGAATTAGCCACAATTGCGCGCCCCTATGCTGAAGCACTTTTTCAAAGTGCCAAGCCTGCCGAGCTCCCCGCCTTTTTAGAGCAGTTAAGCGAACTTGCTCAACTTTCAGCTATGCCAGAAATTGCTGTTTTATCAAATAATCCAAAAGTTTCTGCGGATGATCTGAGCAAGCTACTTTCTGGCATGGTTACGTCTAAGCTAGACGGCAAGATTTCAAGTTTTTTAAGTCTTGTGAATCACAATCATCGCTTGGCAGCCATACCCGAAATTGCACGTCAATTTGAGGTAATGAAGAATAAAAGCGAA
>CAIMZP010000109.1 GCA_903846025.1 uncultured beta proteobacterium
GCAAAAGCAAAATCGCGTTCATCGTGGGCAGGAACACCCATTACTGCACCATCGCCATAAGACATTAAGACATAGTTGCCCACCCAAACAGGTATTGGCTCATGCGTCAAAGGATGGGTTACATATGAACCAGTGAACATGCCCTCTTTTTCTTGAGTGGCAAGGTCTGCCTCGATCACACTACCAGTTTTACATTTCTCAATGAATGCGGCCAGGGCTGGATTATTGATAGCAGCCTGAGTAGCTATTGGATGCTCAGCAGCTACAGCGCAAAAGGTAACCCCCATGATGGTATCAGCGCGCGTGGTAAAGACGTAGAGCTGACCATCTTGAATAAAATGACCTTGCGCATCAGCAATCTCATGCTTAAAAGAAAACCGTACACCCTGACTTTTACCAATCCAATTTTGCTGCATGATCTTGACGCGCTCTGGCCAACCTAAATCATCCAAGCCAGAAAGAAGCTCTTCTGCATAAGCTGTGATGTTGAAGTAGTAGCCTGGAATCTCACGCTTTTCGACTAAAGCGCCAGATCTCCAACCTCGACCATCAATCACCTGCTCATTGGCAAGGACAGTCTGATCAATTGGGTCCCAGTTCACCACTTGTGTCTTACGATAGGCGATGCCTTTTTCCAGCATCTTCAAAAAGATCCATTGGTTCCAACGATAGTAATCTGGGTTACAGGTAGCGACTTCGCGAGACCAATCAATTGCTAGACCCATCGCTGCCATTTGCTTTTTCATATAAGCAATGTTGTCGTAGGTCCACTGTGCAGGAGGTACTTTATTTTGGATCGCTGCATTTTCAGCAGGCATTCCAAAAGCATCCCAGCCCATAGGCATAAGAACATTAAAACCTTGCATGCGCAGTTGACGCGTCATCACATCGTTGATGGTGTAATTGCGCACATGGCCCATGTGTAACTTGCCAGAAGGGTAAGGCAACATCGAGCAGGCGTAAAACTTTGGCTTAGGCTTACCGAAGGTATCTACTGCATTTTCTGCAACCTTATAAACTTGCGCACTTTCCCAATCAGCCTGCGCTGCCGCTTCAATACTGCGGTGATCGTAATCCTTGCTCATTCAATACAACTCTTTTCTTCTATTGTGATTAGCTATTCATTTTTTGTAGAAAGCTTACTTACGCAATCCCAATACATCTTGCATGTCATATAGACCGGAAGTCTGGTTTTGCAAGAAGCGTGCGGCGCGCAACGAACCCTGCGCATAAGACTGTCGACTGGAAGATTTGTGGCTGATCTCAATGCGCTCGCCATCACCAGCAAAAAGAACAGTATGGTCACCAACGATATCCCCACCGCGAATGGTGGCAAATCCAATAGACCCCTCTTTGCGCTCGCCCGTACGCCCTTCGCGAGCATAAACAGCAACATCATCCAATTTCTCACCTAAAGCTTCAGCAATCACCTCACCCATCTTGAGTGCGGTGCCTGAAGGTGCATCTACTTTATGACGATGATGCGCCTCAATAATTTCAATGTCATATCCTTGACTCAGCATCTTTGCGGCAATCTCGAGCAGCTTGAAAGTCGCATTGACCCCCACACTCATATTGGGAGCAAAAACGATGGCCAGTTTCTCCGAGGTCTGTTTAAGATCAGCAATCTGATCTAGGCTGAGCCCCGTAGTGCCAATAATCATTTTGGTACCAGTATTTTTGGCAATAGCCAAATGGGCCATCGTGCCTTCTGGTCGAGTGAAATCAATCAGAAATTGAGCATCACTCAATGCCTTGGCAATGTCAGCGGTAATTTCTACGCCTGTTTTTTTACCTAAAAATGCGCCGGCATCGTTGCCCAATTGTGCACATAAACTATGCTCCAGCGCACCAACTAGTTGAAGATCAGGAGCATTGATCACAGCCTCAATCAGCATTCTTCCCATGCGACCAGTTGCTCCAGCAATTGCAATCTTCATCATTTATTTCTTCGCTTCTTATTAAGGGTATCTAAAGCCATCTGCTTTAGCATCAATACAAAAGTAATTCTTCTTACCGCCTATAGCTACTTCGCAGTACTAGCGGGCAGCACATTCAAAGCACCAGGTCCCAATGGTTCAGGCTGCGTTGCTGGTTGAGCTTCTGGCTGTTTATTTGAAAAACTCAAAAAGTCCCAGAATGAGCTTTTGTTTGTAGCTACAGGTATTGGCGTGCCCGCAGGCAAATTGTCAGTTGGGCTAGGCACCAACAACTCAGGTTGCTGTAAGGGTGCAGTCACTGGGGCTTTATGTGTACCAGTGATTGTTTCCCAGAATGTACGTTTCTGTTTTGAGTAGTTATCAATTTCAGCAACCAACTCTACTTCTGTTGGCAAGGCATCGCCATCAAACTTTGAAACCTTATCGCCCTCAAAGAAAACGGTGACACGACGCTCTTTTCCCATCTTCTGACCGGCCCGCTGGAATTCAAAAATATAGTCCCAGCGATTTGCATGGAAATAATCTGCCAGTAAAGGTGTGCCCAAAATTTGCCTCACTTGCTCACGACTCATACCCATCTGTAACTTAGAGTACTGTTCGCTAGAAATAAAATTTCCTTGAATAACATCTGGGACATAAGGTCTAAAAACCTTATTCATCCAGGCGCGCTGAGTTTCATCGACCGAAGTAGTGCAACCAGCGGCGACAAGAACACTACCAAAGAGGGCTATTAATAAACCCAAACGAGCAGAGCTGAAGCCTCTTGAAATCCAGTTCAAAAGGCGTATAAAAAGTTGGGGACAATTTTGCATGGCTAGCCGTATCATTAAGGTATTGATTTTAGCTCCCAAAGCCACGAATATGAACCAAAACTCCACGCCTGCTGATTTACGTGACATTGGCCTCAAGGCTACTGGTCCACGCATGAAAATATTAGACTTTTTCCATCACAATGGCGGCACCCACTTTAGTGCGGAAGATGTCTTTGTAGCCCTAGCAAAAGATGACCAGGAGATTGGTTTGGCTACTGTTTATCGGGTGCTTACCCAATTTGAACAGGCCGGCCTCCTCCTACGAAGCCATTTTGAATCTAGTAAGGGTGATAGTAGGGCTATTTATGAGCTAAATGAGGGGCAACACCATGACCACCTTGTGTGCCTTGATTGCGGGCATGTAGAGGAGTTTGTGGATGAGGCCATTGAAAAGCGACAGAAAGAAATCGCTAAAAACTTTGGATTTAAGCTCCAAGAACATACTTTGGCAATGTACGGACATTGTCAAAAGAAGAATTGCAGAAATAAGCTAAAAGTTTAAATTCAAGGATTTAAGCGCATATAAAGAAAAAAGACCTCAATTGAAGTCTTTTTTTAATATAAGTCTAGTTTTAACGACTTTTAGGTGCTAAACAGCCATTAAAGCCTCTGCAGCATTGAGCATTTGCACTGAATAACCCCATTCATTGTCATACCATGCAAGCACTTTGACCAGTTTGCCGTCAGCAGACACGCGAGTTTGTGAGGCGTCATAAATACTCGGACGAGGATCATGATTAAAGTCAATCGATACCAATGGCAAGGTATTAAAGCCCAATATTCCTTTAAGCTCACCTTCGCTAGCCGCTTTCAAAATGGAATTGACCTCATCTACGCTGGTGGGACGGCTAGCCATGAAGGTTAAATCCACAACAGATACATTAATAACGGGAACGCGCATAGCAAAGCCATCAAATCGCCCTGCCAACGCTGGTAATACCAAACCAACGGCTTTAGCTGCACCAGTCTTTGTAGGGATCATGCTGGTCACTGCAGAGCGGGCACGGCGCATATCCTTGTGATAAACGTCTGTCAGCACCTGATCATTGGTAAAGGCATGGATAGTGGTCATTAGGCCAGACTCAATTCCAATCTTTTCTAACAAAGGTTTAACCAACGGTGCCAAACAGTTAGTAGTGCAACTGGCATTAGAAACCACAACATCACTTGATTTGAGTACTTGCTGATTTACTCCATAAACAATCGTGGCATCCACATCTTTTTCACCAGGCGCAGAAATTAATACTTTCTTTGCGCCCTGAGAAATATGCACCATGGCCTTTTCTTTAGAGGTGAACTTGCCCGAGCATTCCAAAATCAAATCTATACCCAGCTCGCCCCAGGGAGTTTCCAAAGGATTTCGAGTGGAGAACATTTTGATGCGATCGCCATTCACCACCATGCAATCGCCATCTACTTTTACTTCTGCAGGAAAACGGCCGTGAGCTGAATCATATTGCGTTAAGTGCGCATTGATATCTATATCACCCATGGCATTAATTGCCACAATTTGAATATCCCGTCTTGGTTTTCCATTGAGCTGATCTTCATATAAAGCACGTAGCACCATTCGACCGATGCGCCCGTAACCATTAATTGCGACACGAATTGTCATTCCATTCCCCTTGCTAATTTTGAATTCTAATTCTTTAAATAAAACTTTTTAGTTTTTGGCAATACATTGCTTCACAGTTTTTGCAATTTGAGCCGTCGTTAAGCCAAAGTATTCGTAAAGTACTGGTGCAGGTGCTGACTCACCAAAGGTATCGACGCCATGTACAGCTGCACATCCATATTTCCACCAGAAATCACTCACGCCTGCTTCAACTGCAATACGTGGAATCTTGGCTGGTAGCACTGTTGCTTTATAGGCAGCATCTTGTTGATCAAAAATGCCAGTGGATGGAATGGATACCACTCGAATACCCAAACCTTCTTTTTCTAAATGCTCTGCAGTTTGAACTGCCAAGGCAATTTCAGAGCCTGTTGCAATAATGACTGCATTAATCTTTGCTTTCTTGGACTCACGCAAAACATATCCACCGCGAGAAATATTTTTTATTTGCTCACTACTACGTGAAATAAATGGGCAATTCTGACGACTGAAGATCAAAGCGCTTGGGCCGTGTTTTCTTTGAATGGCCGAACCCCAAGCGACTGCACTTTCAGTGGTGTCACAAGGACGCCAAACCATGAGATTGGGAATCAGTCGTAAGCTGGCAACATGCTCAACGGACTGATGGGTTGGACCATCTTCACCCAAACCAATTGAGTCATGTGTAAATACAAAAATGCTACGTAACTTCATTAACGAAGCCATACGTATTGCATTGCGACTGTAGTCAGAGAAGGTGAGAAAGGTGCCACCAAAGGGAATATAACCGCCATGTAGCGCAATCCCGTTCATGATCGCACTCATACCAAATTCGCGTACGCCATAGTTAATATGGTTGCCCCACTGATCAGCACGTACTGCTTTGCATGCCGACCAATTAGTGAGGTTTGAACCCGTTAAATCTGCAGAACCACCCATAAATTCTGGCAAGGCGGGAGCTAAAGCCTCAATCGCATTTTGACTTGCTTTGCGAGTAGCAATAGTTTCGGCTTTCGATTGACAAGTTTTAAGATAGGCATCAAGGGTTGATGAAAAATCTTTTGACAAGTCACCCTGCATGCGGCGCTGTAATTCAGATGCAAGTTCAGGATATGTATTTTTATATGTTTGGAATTTTTTATTCCATTCATGCTCAGCCGCTTGACCTCGCTCCTTAAAGTCCCAAGCCTCATAAAGATCTTTTGGAATCTCAAAGGGGGAATAAGGCCAATTTAATGCGACCCGGGTTTCAGCAATCTCAACAGCACCCAATGGTGAACCGTGAACTTTATCGCTACCCGCCATATTAGGAGAGCCTTGACCAATCGCAGTTTTGCAACAAATTAAAGTAGGTTTGTCACTACGCTTGGCTCTGGTAATCGCTCTCGCCACATCTTCAGCTTTGTGTCCATCCACATCACGAATGACATGCCATCCGTAAGCTTCAAAACGTTTGGGGGTATCTTCGTTAAACCAAGAAACGACTTTGCCATCGATGGAGATGCCATTGTCATCCCACAAAGCAATCAGCTTATTTAATTTTAAAGTACCGGCCAGCGAACATACTTCATGGCTAATACCTTCCATCAAACAACCGTCACCTAAAAATACATAAGTGTGGTGATTAACAATGTCATGACCTGGGCGATTAAATTCTTCTGCAAGCAGTTTTTCTGCCAATGCCATTCCAACTGCATTAGAAATCCCTTGGCCAAGTGGTCCAGTCGTTGTTTCAACGCCAGGAGTAATTCCATACTCAGGATGACCGGGAGTTTTGCTATGTAACTGTCGGAAATTTTTTAATTCACCAATAGGTAAATCATAACCAGTCAGATGTAACAGTGAGTACAGCAACATTGAGCCATGGCCATTTGATAAAACAAAACGATCACGGTTCATCCAATGGGGATCGGTTGGATTGTGTTGTAAATGTTCATTCCAAAGCCCTACTGCAATGTCTGCCATGCCCATCGGCATTCCGGGGTGGCCTGAATTGGCTTTTTGAACTGCATCCATAGATAAAGCGCGAATGGCATTAGCCATACGAATTTGAAGATTTGACATCGTAAATTTGGTCTCGAGGAAAATAAATCGGCTACATTTCAGTAATGCCTCAATTTTATCTTCCCGGGCCATGGGAAACCCAAAAGCCAACCGCACTCACCTCTGAGCTCGCCCATCACTTGCGTGTTCGCCGCA
>CAIMZP010000110.1 GCA_903846025.1 uncultured beta proteobacterium
GCTCGTAAAGACAGTGAAACGGTGGTTAATGCACTTATCAAGCATGCCCGCAAGTTACCGCAAGAGCTGTATAAATCATTAACTTGGGATCGAGGTATAGAGATGGCTCAGCACAAACGCTTTACTCTAGCTACCGATGTGCAAGTGTATTTTTGCGATCCTCAGCATCCTCAGCATCCTTGGCAACGAGGTTCCAATAAAAATACCAATGGGTTATTAAGGCAGTACTTCCCCAAGGGTATGAGCTTAGCCAATTACTCTCAAGCCAAGCTCAATGCCGTAGCAAGGCAACTCAATGAACGCCCTAGAAAGACGCTAAACTATCAAACACCGGCAGAACGTTTTGCCCTAACTGTTGCATCGACGGGTTGAAATCAAGACCCAAAGCAGACGTTCATATATAAATCTGAACTGCTGTCAATTTAGGTCCACTACCAAAGAGAGTTTTTCTATAGTAAATCATTGCAGCAACATGGGTTGATTTTGTATTATTTGGGGTACTTGGGTTTGGGGTGCTGGTGGTCTGTAACCTAAAGCGCTATGCGGCCTGACATGGTTGTAATGCTTAACCCACTCCCCCACGATGATCTGGGCTTCTTTTAAGCTATAGAAGATCTCCCCATCCAAAAGATTGTCTCTAAAGGTGCCGTTAAAGCTTTCACAAAAGCCATTCTCCCAAGGGCTGCCCGGTTCAATGTAGGCTGTCTTTACTCCAATGCCAGATAACCAACTACGCAGCTCTTTAGCAATAAATTCTGGGCCATTATCACTTCGGATGTGCTCGGGGATGCCGTGAGTAATCATGGCGTTGGCCAGTTGTTCAATCACTTGGATTGAGCCAATTCGTCTAGCGCAGTGGATCGTTAAACACTTTCTACTGAACTCATCAATCATGGTCAGCATCCGGATCTTGCCACCATAAGCGTCCCTGATAAAGACAAAGTCATAACTCCAAACATGATTGGTATGAGTAGCTCGCAACCTCATACAGCTGCCATCGTTAAACCAGAGTCTGCCTCTAGGAGGTTGCTTTTGTGGGATCTTTAGGCCTTCTTGCCGCCAGATGCGAGCGACCTTGGCGGTAGTCGCTTGTCCCCAACCAGCGTTACGCATCATGCCCGCAATAAATCTATAACCGTAACGGCCATAGGTGCTGGCCATGCGGATGACTTCGGCTCTAAGGGGCTCTTCGTCATCTCTAGGCAATGGCATATAGCGATACGCTGCTCTAGATAGCCCCACTAAACTGCAGGCAGTCCGCTCAGAGATAGAATGCTGGTCCATGAGCAGCTGCGCTGCATTTTTACGCCTAGTAGGGCTTAGAAGTTTCCCTTAATGACTTCCTTAAGCATGACTTCTCGTAGCGATAAGTCCGCTACGAGCTTCTTGAGTCGGGTATTTTCCAGTTCTAGATCTTTGTACTTACGAGCTTGATCGACCTTCATGCCGCCATAAATCTTGCGCCAACGATAGTAGCTTTGCTCTACCGTTCCCACTTCTTTACAGGCCTGGGCTAGGGTTTTGCCGTTCGTTGTCAGGACATCGATTTGACGCAATAAGGTGACGATTTGCTCGGGTTTAAGACGTTGGCCTTTTGCCATATTTAGCACTCCTTTAAGGTGAAGATTATCAAAAATCCTCTCTTCTGGAGTGGTACTAAAAATCAGGTCAGTTCAGTAGCAGAAGGTTTTTATCTAGAAGAAAGAGCTGTATCTGCCGCTATAGGGAGTTAATCGTAGTGTGCATGAATTTGGGCGAGATTAAAGCATATTCAGAACATTACCAGCGGGCGATCCGAGTGCAGGGTTGCCAAACCAAGTTTTTCCAAAAATACTACCTCTCTTCAACTTATTAATATCTTTGATTGCAATATAAGAATGTGTTTTATTCTTTATGGTTGCTATCGTAATCAGATCGCCCCGTTGGCTAATGTGGACTGCTTGGCAAAATTCATTGACTGAATTATCGTCCCAGCTGCCCGTGCTATAAACCGAATCTTTAAATATTTTTTTAATGTGCTCTAAATAGCGATCAATTGATGTTCGCATTTCAAGATCCACTCTTTTGTCAGTCGCCCTATTCATCACTATCTCCCATCTGAAAAGTAGATGCATATTAAAACTAGATTAGGATAAATGTACTCTATTTTTAAAAAAATGAAATACGTATCACTACTATTTTAATAATCGCATTCTTATTAAAAGAAAATTAGTATTTTTATGTGGTGGTTTGGTATTTTTTAATAGATATGATCAACAATCAAAGCGTGACATATTAATTTATGGCTTTGAGTACCTCAAAATCGCATTGGCATATGATTCAGCAATTTTAATTTGCCCAGACCCCATTAAATGGCAATCATCCGTTGTTCTATCTTCCACATTAAGTAGTTTGTCAGAATTAACCCCAAGAAAAACTTTTTTGTTATCAATTAACAGGTTTTGTGCAATTGAGACGGGATTATTTTCAATCCAGTTGAGCCCACATTTTGAAGAGATTGATATAAAAATTGGAGCATGAATATTTTTTGATAGCAGTGTGTTAGCAAGTGATTCAAAAGAGTTTATATACGCTGATGTAGTGGTATTCTCTTGATAGTCGCTTTCTCCTTGTTGCCAGATCACATCAGTAATTTTGTATAATTTGCTTAGCCCATCAATTGTTCTGGAAATCATCGCATTAAGATCCCCGCCATACTGCCAGCGAATAATTGCTGTTCCACCTATACCCGATGCAACAATAATTATGGTTTTATACTTTTTTGATTTAATTAGCTGATCCGCTAATGGAGTTATAAATTCTCCATATTGATTTGTTGCTCCAAGCAGAGGCGAGGCTGCCACATAGCATTTACCATCGAAATAATTAATTACCGACTCTGGATATTTGGTAGTAAATTTTTGTGAAGCGTGATTTGCAGAAAGCGATTGACCTATCACTAAAATTACCGCAGTTGACTTATTTTGAATGGGGCATGAGATTTCTTGCTTTCCTTCAATATAAGTAAGCCTACCTAGAGAATCAAATTCTTGAGAAATGGCACATAGACTATATAAGGACGTCATAATAAAAATGAAGAATAAATTCATCTTAAATATTGTCGGGTGGTAGCGGATATTCAATTTCAAGATGACCCCTTGAAAATTTTTTCATCGTGATTTCGATCCATTTCAATTACACGCTCAGGTATTTCCCAGATGATGAGTTTGGGTGGCGTATCTTTAAAGGCTGGACTAGCAAAATAGGCATTTGCTGAACCAGCGAAGTCTCCACCATCAAGAGCAAAATTACCGATCTTGGTATTTAGCTGCATTTCTAAATAGGGGGTAAATTCCGATGTTCTGGAGAAGGATGTACCTATTAATACAATATTGGGTAAGTTGGCATCCCCAAATAAGTCATCCATCTTTTTGGACGGCGCTTTAGAGGGTATAGGTTCAGATCTAAAGCTACTATGCCTAGCAGACTCTGGCATGGGCTGAAGACTTGTTGGCAACCAATCAATCCCCGCTAATTTCACCAAATCACCCAGGCGTATTTTATCGACTTGAGTAACAATCTGGGTCGATTGCGCTGGAGAGGGCGTAATTTTGAGGGCTTTAATGCTTTTAGCGACAGCCTTTGCGGCAATTTCTGCGCCTGGTTCAGACCAATGTGTATCTGTGCGAAAAAAGGGTGTGAGGCCACCCAGTTTGGCGTTATTGATGGGCTCCGTTAAATTTATGACATGAATTTCATTGTGAGTAAGTTGTTTTTCAAAATCATTCACTCTAGTTGAAAATGCTGCGGCGCGATGTTGCGATCCTAAATACTCTGATTCAATGCGCGATTTGTCAGGCACCAGAACAATAAGCAGTTCAATTCCCTGGTTAGCTAGCTGATGTCCAACTTCAATTATCTCTTTAACCCTATATTCTGTATTTAGTGCTCGGCTCTGGTGCACTACTAGTTCGTCATTTAAAAATAGCCAGTCGTTTTTCCCTTCTCGAACTCGTGGCCCCAAATCACGTGTAATTAGCCAACTTAAGCCACGCTCAAACTTCGCTGCGTTATCCGGAAAAGGGGCATTTGCTAGGGACTTAGCAATTCCAGAAGACACATCTCCATTGAGAAATGTAGACCAGGATGCCTCTTTAGAAATTAAATTGAGGTTTTGACTAACCAGTGCATAGCCAGTGGTGACGATACCTCCAATCAGAAAGAGAGAAAAGCAAATGCCGGCAAATGGACTGGTGATTCTATCAAGCTGTGTAATTGGCCTAGGCTCTGAATCGGGATGATGGGATATTTTTTTCATTAGAACTGAAAATAGAGAAAAGGAACGGCTCCACGACTTGCAATGAGAGCAAAAGAGAGTAGGAATCCGATAACTGGCCAACTAGCTCCAGAAGCAACCACCAGGGGGTTGATGTGACGATTAACATAAGGGGTCAAAAGTGGCGCAAGGATACAAGCAACTCCCAGAAATGCAGCCAACCAATGGACGGGCCTGATTAAACTAAGCATCGCATCGCTAAGGTTAAAGTGATCAAATCCATGCATTCCCAATTGGCTGGCATACATGCGCAAGGCATCATCAAATGTATGGGATCTAAAAATAGTCCATGCTAAAAAGACGAAGAGCAGTGTTAATACTCTTGAAACGATACTGGGGGGCTGCGGCAGTCCAGTTTGAGCCCAAATACGCGCAATACAAAGAGCGACACCATGCGCCACTCCCCAAATCAGAAAATTCCAACTATCGCCACCATGCCAAAGTCCTGCAATGGACATTGTTAAGAGCAGATTGATATAGGTTCGGACTTCACCATCTCGGTTGCCACCCAATGGAATGTATAGGTAATCCCGCAACCAAGTTGACAAGGAAATATGCCAGCGGCGCCAAAAATCTTGAATACTATTTGCTAGGTAAGGGTGGTTAAAGTTTTCCGGAAAGCGAAAACCGAGCATCATCCCAAGACCTATTGCCATTACGCTGTAGCCTGCGAAATCAAAAAATAACTGCAAACTATAGGTAAGACAACCAATCCAAGCGTCTGAGAAATTAGGATGTTGTAATGAAAAAGCCAGATCCACTATCGGCGCTAAGGTATCGGCAATCAGCACCTTCATACTCATGCCGATCATGAAGCGGCGAGAGCCAAGGCAAAAATGAGACCAATCAAAGGGGCGAGATATGAGCTCCTTTTTAACCCAGTCATAACGAATAATTGGTCCAGCAATAAGGTGAACAAACATGGATTGATAGGCAGCAAAACTAACAAAACTGCGATCTACTGGAACTGTTCGTCTATATACATCAATTAAATACGAAATCGACTGAAGGGCAATAAAGGAGAGGCCAATCGGAAGAATAATTTTCTCCCAGGCAATGCTTAAAGTACTAATGCCCCCTAAACCAGAGTTAACAGTCTCGACAGCAATATTAGAGTATTTAAACCAGCACAAGATACCTAAGTTAATGACGATAAACAAGGCCAACGCCCATCCGCGCTCTTTTTCTGTAGACGTACGCCCGATGCATAAACCGCCAACCCAACCCATTACTGCCAGAAACATAAACAACACTAGATAAATTGGACTCCACCAGCCATAAAAGACCCAGCTACAGACCAGCAAAATACCATTGCGACGTGTTGATCCACCTAACCCATAGAGCATAAAGAAGAGGGGCAGGAAGAGCGTTAGAAACTCTAGAGAAGCGAAGACCAATTGAATTAACTTTCAGCGAATAAATTAACGAGCAATAGTGTCAGTGGCAAAGAAAATTCGGGGGCTATCCGTAGTAGGGACAGCAAAAATACTATAGCGTTGTCCTGCTTGCAGGAGGCCAAGGTCAAGTACTTTCCCAGTTGGCTTAGTATTGCAGGTGAGTTGCACTGAAAGGCTTACGGGATTAATCAGTCGACGCTGTAGAGTCCCACTTTGAACTTTCTCAAATAAGGAGACGGACCGATCAACTACTAATAAACCTGCTGATGTGCAGCCTGCCGAACTTAAGTTATATAGCGCCAAAGAGGATTTAAGGGCATTAAAATCATCGGGCTGCTCCTTGACGATTACTTGCTTTAAGTTGCCGCCAGTGGCAAATGCCACTATGGTTGCAAATTCGCTTGGCTTAACATTTAAAGAGATGGGACTGGACATCTTTCCGTTGCTAAATTCACCGGTGATACCTCCTTTGGTATTGACTGGATAATATTTGCTAGCCGGTTGATTTACATCCAAGGCAACCTTTGCTTTTGATCCTCCTGCCGTGAGAGTAAGATTAGTATCAGTACCATTAATAAATCGGACAAAAGCAGAATCTTGACTTGGGCCAGTTGGGTATAAGGGAATATCAGCTGCGTAGGTTATCCCGCTCGAGCTCAAAGCGGTCATTGCAATGATTAAAGTGTAAAGATTAGGCAGTTTCATTATTTTTTAGCCTGTTTAATATCAGGTAAGTTAACAATGGATTGGGTAATGGCGTTACTCCAAGCTTGATAGCCTGCAGGTGTAAAGTGTTGGCCATCGAGTGTTGCCCATTGCTTAGGCTTTGAGAACTGCAGTGAATCGATGTAGGTGCAGGGCGATACATTATTTGCCAAAAATTTGGACATAAACTGCACTCGATTTTCTGTTTTGCCATACTTGCCGCCATCGTTACCCCATGGAGGACCTACCCATACGCATTTCGTTTTAGTGCTGGCTATTTCCTTAGTTAGATTGGTGATGTTTTCCCATGCCCATGCTTGAGGAAACGGTTTCCCATACGATGCCATCGTATCGCCAATAATGACCACCACAACATCTGGCTTATCAGTAGCAATGAGCTCTTTTATCGGCGTAGTAGTTGAATCGCGCCCCTTAAATGCCGATTTTCCATTTCCACTACGCTCAGCGCCACAAGGAACAGGCCCCTTTTTTAACCAATCGCCTGCACTGGCACCACAAGCGCCAACAGAGTAGACCATTGCACCTTGTTTAGTAAGGTCGTCATGAAGGGGATCTATCAGGTAGCCTGGTAGAGACATGTGGCTCTCACCAATAACTAAAAATGTAAGCCCGAGCAGGGTAGTTGCAGCCAATGTAATCTCCTTTATTATTTCTTAGATAAATCTAAATATCATTTGATTGTTAATTTTGATGTTCTTTAGGTTTGATTGCTAAATCCCATATGGCGATGTAAATGGTTTGAGGGGTAAAGCCATTGGTCCACCAATCGATTCAAAGCTATAGCGCAAGTAGACTCCCGCACCCCACTGATGCCATGACCCAGTGGCAGTGTTGTCTGTTTGCGCAGTTGCACCTAAAAAGAATTTAGGAGCCACTTGATACTCGCTTCCAGCTGCTAAGTTATAAGCTGCGCCAGTGGATGTTTGACTTGAATACATGGCGTTACCGCTTGCAGATTGAAATGCGCTATTGGTAGGGAAGTAGCTTGAGGAATTTTGGGAATAGCCTTGATAGCCCACTGCCGCACGTAATTGATAACTCAGCTTTTCACTGCTGGCAGCCCATATGATCGGAATAGTGAGTGCGTTATATTGTTGCGGGCTAAAGTAACCCCCTTGACCATAGGTAAAGTAGCTTAGATTTTGTTGATAACTCAGGTTGGTATAGTTCAGTCCAGTAGTTAACTCAGAATCTGGGCGCTTAAAGATGTTGATATAGGTGCCTGCCCCAAACTCACGACGGGTATTGGAGGCAACGTTGTGCCCATTAACCGCATAAAATCCGGCTGACCCATACAAACCATAGCCACCTAAATCCTTCGATAGACCTAGCCTTCCACCGCTAGCCATGACACCACCCCATTGATTTCCTGTAGCGTTGTTTTTAGTTCCAGAAAAAGATAAGAGACTGTCTGTTACAGGGCGACTAGATACATTTACCAAATAAGATAAAGTTTTTGCGTCGTCTACAGGGCCATCCAATTTAATTCCGCCAGTAAAATTACTATACGTAAATCCTAGTGGTGTAGTGCCTACATCTACAGCAACCCCTTTTGCTTTGTATCCGACAGATAAACCCACACCTGAAGCTGTTGTTTGAACTTGAGATAGTGCATTGTTAATGGCGGCAGGATTGGATCCGTAGTTAACTGGAGCAAATGAACCCGCATTGAGAGAAACCGGAGTTACTTGAACAATCGCCTTACCATCACTTACTGGTAGGAGGATTTCAAGAGGTGTCTCAATATCGCTTAATTGACTTGTTCCAGCGTTTCCAGATCGATTGCGAATCTGTGTGCCCAATGTAAGGTTTGCGCTACGTTCTTGCTTGATTTCATTTAAATCTGCCATTACTAAACGCTGAGATTCGGAAGGGGCAACCCCTTGGTAGTAAACAGTTTTACTGCCGGCTGAATTTCCAGATGCTACCGTTACGCTTGATGCAGGGAGTGGCACAGTTGAATCTTTAATTGTCGGAACTGAGTTAGCCGTGAATTGCTTGCTGGCAAGTTGCTGATTTGCATTCACCACAAGAGAGTTATTTGCTGGTGGAGACATCAAGGAAAGTGAGCGCTCAAAAAGGGCTTCTGCTTCTTGGGTTTTACCCTCGGCACGGTAAATGCGAGCTACTGATGCAATGACATCCGGATCTTTTGGCGCTAGTGTAAGCACTTTTTGTAAGCGTGCATTAGCAAATTCAGTATTATTCATTCGTAAAGCTAAACGAGCGGCACCTAACTGAATATCAATGTTATCTGGATTCTTTTGAATAAGCTGCTGGTATAAGTCTAGAGCTTTTTTATCCTGTCCTGAGGATTGATATACCGCTGCCAATGATGTGATTACCAATGGATCATTGGGGCGCTCAACAAGTAAGGGCGCAAGCCTATCTTCAGCGGCAACCAGATTGCCTTGAGCGCGTAATTGATCAGCCTGTTGAAGGGAATAAGTAAATAAGAGTTCATTAAAGCTTGAACGCTCTGCCGCACTCAATTTACGTTGCTGTAACGTAGCCAATACTGTAGCAGCCTCCGCATCCCCTTTGGTCCTGAGTAAAATTCTTACGTATGCCAAAAGATCGTCGGTTTTAGGTGGGGTATTTATGGCAACAGCCTGGCGCATCAGTCTTAGGCTGCTGTTAGGCTCATTTAATTCAATATAAGCATTTGCTAGCAAGGTTAATAATTCAGGGTTACTTATAGTTGCCGGTTCTATTTGATTGAGCGCTGCCAATGCCTCTGGTTTACGTCCTTGTTTTGACAGGGCGATAGCATAGTCAATATCTTCACGTACCTTCAATGTCTTTTGCAAATCCTGCATGTCTTTTGTGCGATCTTTGCTTGGTATTTTGCTTAAAAATACTTGAGCTTGCTTCCAATTTTGTAAATCAGTGGAAAAGATGGCTGATGCAAAAAGAATATTTGCCTGATCATTGGAGCTACGATATGGCATCGTGTACATCAAATCTTTCGCGGCTCTTTCTTGTCCGGACTTGATGTAAAGACGTGCAAGAGCAAGTCTAGCCCATGGATTATCGGGATCTAATTTGAGTGATTTGTCTAGAGCAGCGCGCGCGCCTACATCATCCCCATTTGCCAGAGATTTTTTAGCTAGGTCATATGCATCTGAAGCCCTAGTATCTTGAGAGGTGGGTGCGCTGGCAAGCTCTTGTGCCAATCGCTGTTGCTGTTTAATCCCTGCACTTAGCTGACCTCGAATACCCACATCATCTGGATGTGTTTTTAGGTAGGCTTCAAAAAGTGGAAATGCTTTAGGTTGAGGAACATCCATCCAAGTTAGTCCCAACCTTAAACCTTCCGAAGCATAACCACCAATTCCTGGGTCTGTCACCAAGCGAGAGAGTTGTTCAGACCCCTCAATGCGAGTACTCTCATTGCGAATCAGAAGATTACCTAGGGCCAAGCTAATTTGAGGATTATTTGGCGATTCCTTAGATAATCGCTCTAATCCAGTTTTGGCAGTTTTCCATCCATTAGCCGTATGTCCCAATCGGTCATAATATTCGAGAGCAAGAGGGCCTTGAGGTGTTTTACCTTTCAGTAAAATATCGTATTGTGCGACCGCTTCATCGAATTTATCTGTCTCACCCAGTAGGCGTGCCTTATTGAGGATCTGCGCATTTGGTCCAGAGCTGAGAGAGGCATCTTGTTCTATAAGTGCAATGTATCGACTATTAGGATCCACCTTTTTTAATTTATCAATCGATTGATTGACTCCGGAAATATTATTTTTCTTAAGCTGAGCCTGAGCAATACCATAGAGAGCTTCAGCTTGATTTGGATTACTGAGCAACACCTTATTCCAAATAGAGGCTGCCCGCTCATAATTCTCTTTGGATTGCCAGTAGCGAGCGCTTTCGATGAGTTTTTTACTGGCCTCGTCTTGCCCTTGTGCCATTACAAACACGGGCATAAGACTAGCAGCCAATCCCAATAGAACTAACTTATTTTTGGGGTACATACTGGATTCCAATTTAAATTAATTTGACCATTGCTTGAAAATCGGTAGCGATTCTCGATCCAGCCTATGCCAAATAAACTAAGCACATAGTCGTAGTAGATGGGTGGAGGGCTTGAGTACTGTAAAAGTTGTGCCCGCTCTGTTTGTGATTTCAATAAAAGATCTTTTTTGCTGGTTTTAAGGAGGGGGGCTAATGCGGCTGAGAATCCAAGCGGAGCAATGCCTGAGCTACTCCCTGTCAAGGTATTCACTCTCTCAGGCGGAGTGCCATTTGCCTCAAGAATGTTTTTCATTCCAACAAGAGAGCTCATGATTGAATTTGCAAGTGGATCTTGTGAGGAGGTCATTCCTGCCCACAAATACACTCGAATAGCGTCATAGCTTCCAAGATCACCCTTGGTAGCATCAATGATAAATTTCCCTGTATTAGCTGATTGCGCTTGGTAATCTATCCAGTCGGGTACAAGCCCCTTTGGACTGGAAGCTGTAATCATCTTGTCTGTATTGATTGCAATCTCAGACCAGGGCCCCTTGTTATTATTTAGAGCGAGCCTTCTTAAAACAGGGATCGGCAGGTAACTAGGGTTGAGTTGCCATTGATCCGAGGAGAGGGTAAATCCAAAGGGTCCTGGAAGCAGCATCTTGCCGAGTCCCGGCAGGATAACGATGGATTTATTTTCAACTAGGGCCAATATTTTGTTTGCATCAGCTATATAGTCGCTACGCTGCCAAAGTCGGCCGGCCTCTAATAATGCATAGGCATACCAAATATCTGCATCAGATGCGGAGTTTTCATCAAGTATTTTCCATGTGCCATCTTCTGCTTTTCCCCAAGTCCAAGCAGGCAATCTAGAGTCAATATTATTGTTGGCTAAGTTCACTATGCTCCAGCGCCATAGTAGATCGAAGGTTTTAGGATCATTAGCAATTAAAGCGAAGACCATTGCATAGGATTGACCTTCTGAAAAACTCTGAAATTGTGGAGCAGCTCCTGCTACAACTCGTCCGTCTGCTTCAATAAACGAAGTCTTAAAGCTATTCCAGAGAGCCCAAGAAACTGGCTCACAATTCAGTGCGGCCGAGACAGTATGGCTTTGTAATACGCCAAAAATGAATAAGCCTATAGATAAGCATCTTTTAGCAATCCAGAGATTGCGCTTCGCCTTTAAAGGCGGAGTTAGAAAGGGTGTGCTAAATCGAGATATCATGATTGCAGACGCTTTCTTCGCACGGCTTTTAATGCTGCGTACATTAATAGTGACAGTATTAGAGCTGCTATCACACTAAATAGTATGAATAAAGAGAGATATTCCGATAAGAGCCAAGAGAGATAGTTTGCCCAAGGTAAGGACCCTGAATGGTAATTCTGCTGAACAGAAACCAGCTCTATTTGATCTTCATTTAGGCGCACCAAACTTCCAAAAATTGGGCCTATTGACCCATCTAAAGATGCGGTGATGTCTATTAACTTTTCAGGGTTAAGGCTGGAAATTAAAATAATACTACGACTACTTTCTAATGGTGATTTGAAGCCCGCAATAAAGGTATTTTGGTAAATATCAAAGCTAGCATTGTCGCTAAACCAGTTTCTGATATCTTTTAAGTTGTTTGGTATCTTGAGAATACTGTGATTGTTGCTGGGAATACTATTTCCCCATTGCTTGAGGAGTGGCTGACTTTCACTTCCAGAAGTGATGACCAAAAGATCTTTATCTTTTGCGGAATCTAATTGAGCAGCGCTAGTAACTGTAATCGACGTTCCTGGGTACCCAGTTAGCCTTCCAATGCGACCTAGTGCAGCAAGATAGGCGGAGTAGTCGTATACATTTGGGTTATCAGGCAGAACAACGGCAGTTTCGGAAAGATCCGCTAAACGAGAAAAAGGGAAGCCGCTATTGCTAAATGCCGCTAAATTTGGCATCTGAATGAAATGCTGCATTCCTGAGATATCAATTGTTGAATTGGGATTGATAGTTGCCTCAATATTGCCTTGATTACTCGGGTCGGAACAGTCATATCGTTTGCTAGAAGACTGGGCAAATTCAGTGAGTACAAACGGCGCTACATTAGTTTGGTCATTGTTTAGGGCCGATTTTTCCGCGGGGCTTGGATAAATCATGGCTTGCGGAATAAAGACAGTGGATTTTTTGGTAACTAGACTGTCGGCGTCTATGGATAAGCCTATAGTTTGAGCTAAAGATTTTATTGCGCCGCTAAATTTGGATGTCCACTCATCTTGCATTGGGAGCTTAATAGTTTTTATTGGCTGAGATTTGTAAGTGACTGATAAGACAGCATTATTGTTGCTGGCTTGATTTTGATAGCTGTAATCCAGATGAAGGGGAATGCCTTTCCCATTCGCACTGTATAAGGCTGGTGGAATTTGGACATTAGGTGAGGCGGTGGATTTCTCTGGCTCTGGCTGGTCTGCTAACTGTTTGGTATCGCCATTAAGTTTGCTTAATTGAACTGGACCATTCGAGCTCAACCAATTTGGGGCATCATAGGGCTTGCGAATTGGCAGATTGGTTGCTGGAATTAAGGTGCTAGATTGCCCTGCTAAATTTTGGCCGCCAAGAGCTAGAGCAATACTTGCTTGCTTTAGTTCAGCGCTATCTCTTCCCATGACAAATAGCAATTTTCCATACTGGTCCTTTGGATTGCTGGTAATAAATACCATTGGGCCAGTAATAGTGGGCAAAGCGATACCAGGCAACGATAAAGGGGATTCAACAAAAATTACAGCATTCCCAGTGCTGGGAATATTGCTCATTGCTACTGGAAATTGGGATCCGGATTGGTTTGAGATTGAACCAAACCATGAGGAGAGGATGCCAGCCGCCTCTAATGTGGTGTTGCTTGGTTTTGCAGTAAAAATAAAAGGCAAAACTAGTTTTCTTGAATCATTTTTACTGGCAAATGGGATTGGAAAATTCGCAAGCTCATTTGGAAGGGTTAAGGGTAAAGTAGTTACCCTTAGTGTGCTCTGATTGCTGATGTTAGCCCATAATTTTGGACTTTTTGGATCTTCGCAATCTGATGCGTAGTGCCCAATAAGCTGAAAAGTAAATTGGTTATTTTCAGAAAAGAGCTCTGGAGGTATGGTAATGACAGCCTCTAAATCTTGATTGCCTTGACCTTTAGATATCTCAATAGCACTTAATGACTCTCCATTAAGATAAATATTAATTTGAGATTGTTCTGGCAATAAATAAGGAGAATACTTATAGGAAATCTTGAGTTTTGCTTCTGACACCACTTCATTATTTCGAACATTAAAATTGATAAAATTTCGACCGTCTTGACCTAATAATTGGATGGCATTTGGTGCTCCTAGTTGCTTCAAACTCAAAGTAGTAGAGTTAACTTGCTCGGGAACAATAGGGGTGCCCCCTTTAGTTGTTTTTCCAGAAACTGCTGGGCTTGCATACGAGACACTCGCCGATAAGGTGGGGCACAGCATTGTAATGACAAGCGCTAAAGCTGGGATGCGCTTTCTGAGTGGGAGCTTTTGAGACCCTGTTATTTTTTTGACCATGGGTTCTTTTACTAAGCCTTGAGTTTGATGCGATTTGACCTTGCACGTATCGCTAGATAAGTGTCTCGAATGGCATCTCTTAACAATGGCGCTAAATTAAAGACGCCATAGGTCAGCACTTCTCTTAAAGAGCGCAAAGGGGCATCTTTTGCGGCTTGTCCCCAGGCGTTTACCCAGTTATCTGCCCGACAAAATGTCATTTGGGTGAGCTCGCGTTGCTGCTCTACTGATAGGTTTTCAAATAAGACCCCAATAGACTTGCCCCCTTTGGAAACGGTCCCAGGGAGCACAGCCTCTTTATCCCCCCTGAAAATAGAAACCCATATTTGCTCGCCTACCGGAATTTCTACGGCTGTTAGTGGTTTTAAGCCAAGACCGTTTCGAGAGAAATCACTTGTTTCGCAAACAATGGTCTTGCCATTGGAAAGTAGGATAGTGGCTGGTAAGCTAGCATTAACACGGGGAGTTGCGCGTAGCTGTCGCGTTTCTTTCGCAACGTTGGCACTAGCGCTAATAACGATGATGTTGTAAGTTACCCATACCAAATTGATAACGAGGGTTCCAGTATCTCCATCATTCGTGGCTAATTTAATTACACCAGCCAAAAATCCAATCAGATTTAGCGCAAGCAAGAATATATAGGGCCTAGCTAATTTCCAGTCGACATATTCTTCTTCAACAATTCCGCCTTTAGAGGTTGCGTTAAATGCACCAAATTTAGGATTAATCATCGCTAAGGTAACAGGGAGAAAAATATACCAAGCTAGAGCGGTTTCATAAACCTCGCTCCAGAAGGAATGTCTAAATCGCCCCTGGATTTTTGAGTTGGTCATACTCGCGACAGCAATGTGCGGAAAAGCATAAGCTACCACCATAATGGCAGTTGAGCTAAATACTTCGGCGCCCATCAGTAGGTAGGCTAATGGCGCCGTTAAAAATACGAGACGAGGCAAGCCATAGAAAAAATGCAGCATGGCATTGGTGTAACAAAGGCGTTGCCAAATAGTTAAGCCCCGACCTAGCAAAGGGTTATCTACCCGAAATATTTGAGCCATACCACGCGCCCAACGAATTCGTTGAACAACATGTCGTGAAAGACTCTCTGTTGCTAAGCCTGCAGCTTGGGGAACTGCTAAATACGCTAAGTTGTATCCCTTACGACTTAACTTTAAAGCGGTATGGGCATCCTCAGTCACGGTTTCAATCGCAATACCACCAACTTCCATGAGGGGTTCACGCTTCAGAACAGCGCAAGACCCACAGAAGAATGAGGCATTCCATAAATCATTGCCATCTTGTACTAAGCCATAAAACAGTTCGCCTTCATTAGGAACGATGCGATAGGTATCGAGATTTTTCTCAAAGGGATCGGGTGAAAAGAAGAAGTGGGGCGTCTGAACCATTGCCAACTTCGGATCTTTGAGGAACCAGCCCATTGAGAGCTGTAAAAAAGATCGAGTGGGAATGTGATCACAATCAAAAATGGCCACATATTCCCCATTGATCTGACTTAATGCAGCATTGAGATTGCCCGCTTTATTATGATGATTGTTTTCGCGTGTCAGGTAAATTGCACCCACTTCATGACAAAATTCACGAAACTCTTCACGGCGACCGTCATCCAAAAGATAAATTCGCAGCTTGTCAGCTGGCCAATCCATCGATAGTGCGGCCAAAATAGTCAGCCGCACTACGTCTAGATCTTCGTTATACGTCGGAATCAACACATCAACAGTGGGCCAGTGGGTTTGATCGGTTGGCATCATCACTGCATTGCGTTTTAAGGGCATTGCAGTTTGTACATAACCCAATATCAAAACAATCAAGGCATAGATTTCTGCTAATACCAAGCCCCAACCTAAAAATGCATCGAGTGCTGTATCAAAATCGACGGAACTGGTTAAGCGCCAGTACATATAACGCAGAGACATCATTAGAGAGATGACAATCATGAGGATGATGCCTGCCTGCCCCCAAGGTAAGGTGCGAATCACTAATGCGATGCCAAATGCGAGAATTGCAAAAACGGCTTGCTCAGATAGGGTGAGGGGTGTGCTAATGACGATATAAATAGCAAATGCGCCAAACAAGGCAATGCTATAAGTGGCTATCCGATATTTCCAAAGTCGTAACTCTAAAACATGATTGCCGAGTCTTTTTAGAATAGAGGATGAATTGACAAAATTATTCAAGATAATTTCTCATTCTTTGGTGCGCGATATCCGTCATTTAGAATGGTATTGATTAGCATGGCAAAATCAATGAGGTCATGTGCACCTTGACTCTCAGGCGCATAAGCTAATGCATCTTGATTGCAAGCAAGCGCCTCTGGTATAGATTGATCTTGGTGGACAATGGAAATATTTTTATTGGAAAACTGTAGAGCCATGATTTCTGCAACATCACTGGAAAGTTGCCGTGAGCGATTGAGTTGATTAATAACATACAGATAGTCAATAAAGTCGGCACGATTGAAGCAGTACTGCTCAATCAAACTATCAATCATGGGAATAGTTGCATAACTAGCTGCATCTGCCAAAGTGACCACAATGGCAATATTGGCGACTGATAAGGCTTGCTTTAAGTAAACTGAAGGCCCTGGCGGCGTATCGATGATGACAATGGCATCTTGAGGTAAACCGAGCGATCTCAATTGTTGGTCAAGTAGGAGAGGGTCTTTAGAAAGCGCACTCTCAAAAGTAATACGCTCACTTTCGCTAACGTGACCAAAGGGCAGAACAACGCACCCTTCATTGCCCTGAACCATTGCCTTGGCCCAATTGCTAGCACTAAGCGTGCTTAATGCTACCCCCGCATGATGCGATGGAGTAATGCCAAAATGTAAGCGCAAGGAATTTTGAGGATCTAAATCGAGGGCAAACACTGTATGACCCTTACTTCGTAGTGCTGAACAGAGATTGGCGCTGATGGTTGTTTTTCCAACGCCACCCTTAGCAGAGACAATAGATAATATTTTCACGAACGTTTCAACCTTTCAAATAGAGAGCTAATGCTTTCAGATGAGGCTGATTTAATATGGGCGGTATCCACTACTAAGGCATTCAGTGCCTTATTTAATTGGACCGGCTTAATCGCTTGAGTCTCTAAAATTGGACTTACTGGTAGAGGCTGAGTAGCTAACGGCTCAACGGCCATCACTTCTTCATCCGTAGTCACCTCAATCTCTTCTTTTATAGTCGAAACTGATTGTGTAATGATTTGCTCCACTACACGTTGGTGTACTTGTGCAGACTTTATAGCCGCTTTGGGATGGATTGTGTAGGCTTCCTTAGAATTATCCATTTCGTGAATTGCGGAGATTAGGGGCCAGCGCCCAAGAGACAGATTAGCTTGTTCAGTCTTAACTATCTCCTGATAGCCTTCTGGATTTTGTTCAATCGTCTTATATAAACTCTCAACATCACTTATTTGTTTCATGGGTAATTCCTTTTGCGGGGCTCAAATATCTTCGATGTATCCGTGGAAAACTACATGCTGAGTTGGTATTCCGTACTTCCAAATTCATCGGTTTCTGAGATTTGACGAACGCACAAAGAGTCATTAGCGCCCATTGCGGCAAGCCATTTTTGATAGGTACCTTCTAAAAATGCTGTGACCCACAATGGGGTTTCAGAACCAAATGCACCGTTGCGTAAATTGCCATTAGTTGAGCTGTGATGGGTAATTCTTAAAGTGCCATCGTTTTCCTCAAGCTCCACCCAACCCCAATCCATGTCCTGCCAAACTGAACACATTGCTGTCTGTAAATCACCTAATGTTTCGCAGGCGGGTAATGTAGTTTGCGAGCCAAATTGCATGCCAATACCATGCATTACAGCGTGGGGATTTTTTAATTCTGTCAGGCTGGATAAACCATGGGCTGTAGCAGCCAATAGGCTACGCCATTGCCTTGCAGATTGACGCTGAATTCGATAATCAATTTTTTTTGGGGATACCATAATTTATTTCTCCAAGTGGGCAAACATTATTTTTCAAATGGACTTCAGTTTCTTAAGAACGACCCTTTTTAGCGACCTTAAAAATGCAGTACATGTCTAAAAAATGCAAAACTACTTTTACTTAATACCTATAAGAAGCTTCATTTCTATGCCAGATCAGTAACGACGATCTCTTTCATTTTGTTGAAGATGGATTTTTAGTAATACCTAATAAATGAAAAAGAGAGGCTAATAATGCAGATTTGCTCTGTAATCTCTATCGGGCAAGCGCGCGCGCCAAGGTGGTTGAAGGCAGTTCACCAAAATGCTGTTGGTAATAAGCAGCAAATGCGGCCGGCTTGGTAAATCCACAGGAAAGGGCGATAGCA
>CAIMZP010000111.1 GCA_903846025.1 uncultured beta proteobacterium
TGGATTCGCATTCGGGATGGCTTTGAAATGGAGCCCATGAATACGCCTCTAGAAATCGAGCAAATCCGATGGTTGAGTGCTCGTCCGGATTATGTGAATCGCTCGATGACGCGTTCATCTCGCTATCTGTTTTATATCGTACAAGAAGTCAACGCACGCAATATGCCAACAGAGATTGCGTTACTCCCTTTTGTTGAAAGTGCTTTTAATCCTTTGGCCAAGTCTGGTGCAAAGGCAATGGGGATCTGGCAATTTATGCCAGCAACAGGTAAAGATTTTCGTTTAACGCAAAATGTTTTTAGGGACGAGCGACGTGATGTCATTCAATCTACTGATGCAGCACTCGATTATTTACAGCGCTTGCAAAAACAGTTTGGAAGCTGGGAATTGGCTTTGGCCGCTTATAACTGGGGTGCGGGTAATGTGGCTAAAGCTCAAAAACGCAATCTGGCCCAGGGTCTTCCAACTGATTATCAAAGTTTAACGATGCCTGCTGAAACCCGAAACTATGTCCCCAAACTAATGGCTTATCGCCAAATTGTTTTGGATCCGCAAGCCTACGGTATCATCCTCCCGAATTTAGAAAATCACCCTTACTTTGTAGCGGTAGATGTTGGCAATGATATTGATGTGGCCTTAGTGATTAAATTGTCTGAAATACCGACTGAAGAGTTTCACAATCTAAATCCTTCATTCAATAAGCCAGTCATCCTCAGTAATGCAAATCAGCAAATTTTGCTTCCATTTGCTCATGCGGAAATTTTTCAAACTAATCTTAAGAAATACACTAAACCTCTATCAACTTGGTCTGCAGTGCAGGTATTGAAGACAGAAAGCGTTGATCAGACTGCAAAAACTTTAGGGGTTGATGCCGATGGTCTAAGGGAAGTAAATGGTATTCCTAAGGGGATGCGAATTCGAGCTGGGTCAACCGTATTAGTACCAAAAACAAGTCGTCGCCCAGGTGATATTTCGGTCGCAATGGCAGAAAATGCAAGCTTAAGTTTGGAAAAACCGTTACCACCAGTGCCTAAAAAATGTGCAAAAGGGGCTAAATGCCCTGTTTCCAAGTCACCAAGGGGCGTCTCTAAGGGTAATTCTTCCGCAAATACAGCCACTTCTCAGCATAAATCCGCATCGACAGGACTTGCAAAATCTGCGAAAAACAGTACTGCTAAAACTTCTGGTGGCACTGTTAAGGCGGTCAGCAGCAAAGGAGTTAGCAAAATTTAGCAACTTTAATTTACATTTTTTAGGTTAACCATGTCCTATAAGTCAGAACACGAACGTTCCATCACTAACCCAGATGATTTTTGGGGTGAGCAGGCAAAGTTGGTTTATTGGAAAAAACCTTTTAATAAAGTTCTGGATTATTCAAACCCCCCATTTGCAAAGTGGTTTGATGGTGGTTTGACCAATATTTGTTACAACGCAGTAGATCGCCATCTACAAGATCGCCCCGATCAGCTCGCTTTGGTTGCCGTGTCAACTGAAACGAATATAGAAAAATCTTATACATTCAAAGAGCTCTATGCAGAGGTGAACAGGATAGCGGCGATTTATAAAGCGAACGGAATTCAAAAGGGCGATCGTGTCCTTATTTACATGCCGATGATTGCTGAGGCCTGTTTTGCAATGCTTGCATGTGTTCGAATTGGTGCAATTCACTCAGTGGTGTTTGGCGGTTTTGCTTCGCATAGTCTGGCTTCGCGCATTGATGATGCGCAGCCCAAGATGATTGTGACTGCCGAAGCGGGTGCGCGTGGAGGAAAGGCCGTTCCTTATAAGCCCTTGCTAGACGAGGCAATTAATTTAGCAAGTTACAAGCCAGAAAAAGTGCTTATCGTCAACCGCGGCTTAACGGAATTCACTACCGTTGTAGGCCGTGATTTGGATTACGCAACTGAGCGCCAAAAGTATTTTGACGAGATCGTGCCAGTTGAGTGGGTTGATGCTACACACCCCTCGTATATTTTGTACACATCTGGAACCACTGGTAAGCCTAAGGGTGTGCAACGTGATACCGGCGGATATGCAGTTGCCTTAGCGGCCTCCATGAACCATATTTTCTGCGGCAAACCTGGCGAGACAATGTTTTGTACATCAGATATCGGCTGGGTAGTTGGACATAGTTATATTATTTATGCACCACTAATTCACGGTATGGCAACCATCATGTACGAAGGCACGCCGCTGCGTCCCGATGCCGGCATTTGGTGGGAACTAGTTGAGAAATATAAAGTTTCTGTAATGTTCTCTGCTCCAACTGCAGTAAGGGTCCTTAAAAAACAAGACCCCGCTTTCTTGAGTAAATATGACCTTTCTAGTTTGCGTGCCTTGTTCTTGGCTGGCGAACCATTAGACGAGCCTACGGCAACTTGGATTCATGGGGCAATTAATAAACCAATCGTTGATAACTATTGGCAAACAGAAACAGGCTGGCCAATGCTGGCTATTCAGCGTGGCATAGAAGTCATGCCTCATAAGTTTGGCTCTCCAGGCGTCCCTTCCTTTGGTTACAACATGAAGCTGTTAGATGATGCAAGCTCTGAAGAGCTGGGGCCAAATCAGAAAGGCGTCATTGCTATCGAAGGCCCATTGCCGCCAGGTTGCATGCAAACGGTATGGGGCGATGACAAACGTTTTGTAAGTACTTATTGGGAAACTATTCCAGGTAAGTTTATTTACTCAACTTTTGACTGGGGAATTAAGGACGATGATGGTTATTTCTTCATTTTGGGGCGTACCGATGACGTCATTAATGTTGCGGGGCACCGTCTAGGTACTCGCGAGATTGAGGAGAGCATCTCTGGCCATCCTAATGTTTCAGAGGTGGCCGTGGTTGGTATCGAGGATAAGCTCAAAGGACAAGCAGCCATCGCCTTCGTCATTCCGAAGGATGTTTCTAAGGTCAATACCTTAGAAGCCGAATGCATGAAGACCGTAGATACAACCTTAGGCGCCATCGCGCGGCCTGGTCGCGTATATGTGGTTACGGCATTGCCTAAAACCCGTTCTGGAAAGATTGTTCGTCGCGCTCTGCAAGCAGTTGCTGAAGGGCGTGATCCTGGCGATATCAGCACAATGGAAGATCAAACGGTCTTGGCACAAATTAAGGTCATCATCGATCAGAGCGCGAAGCCTTAAGCAAGAAGCTAAATACGCCCTCTTAGTCTTATTGATGTGGGTGCTTCGGACTCTCAGAGCCCAGCGGGCCTGAGAGTTAAGGTCTTGCAGCGCATAACTGGTATCATTACCAGATTCGAAACTTATTAAATTACCCTAGCGCTTAAAGACACTCACCTCCCGCACAAACAGTCCTGGGTTGGTCTTTTTGGGATGTTGAGCGTCGGATGGAGCAGGGACTGGAGATGGTTTGTCACCCTTGCTTCCTTCTTTTCCCCCCGCCGTGTTGGCCTTAGCCGACGGTACATTATTTCCCGGTTTGAGTATTGGCGCCCCTGGCGAAACTACTGGTGAAGTAGTTTTTAATACTGCGCTGACTGGTTACCAAGAAATCATCACTGATCCTAGTTATTCACGTCAAATCGTGACCTTGACCTATCCTCATATTGGCAATGTTGGCGTCAATAGCCAGGATGCCGAATCCAGTCAAATTCATGCTGCAGGACTAGTTGTTAAAGACCTCTCAAAACGGGTATCTAATTTTAGATCTGAAGGCAGTTTGGATAACTACCTTACAAAAGCCGGAGTAGTAGGCATCTCTGGAATTGACACCAGAAAACTCACTCGCATACTACGTGACAAAGGCGCTCAATCTGGAGCAATTGTGGCTGGCAAAATGGGTGATGATCTAGAGGTTCTTGGTAAACAGGCGCTTGAGTTAGCCAAAGCCTTTCTTGGCATGTCTGGCCTTGACCTTGCAAAAGTAGTTAGTACTAAACGATCTTATGAGTGGCGTGAGGGTGAGTGGGATTTGCATGGTGCAGATGGTAAACCTGCATATAGAACCCTTGATATGAGTCTCCCCCTTAAAAAAGTAGTTGCGTATGATTTCGGTGTCAAACGCAATATTTTGCGTATGCTGACTGAGCGAGGTTGCCAGCTCACGGTAGTACCGGCACAAACTAGTGCGGCAGAAGTCCTGGCTTTAAATCCGGATGGCGTATTTTTCTCAAACGGCCCTGGTGATCCTGGTCCTTGTGATTACGCGATTGCTGCTGCCAAAGAAATTATTGAAAAGGGTGTTCCTACTTTTGGTATTTGCTTAGGGCACCAAATTATGGGTTTAGCAGCAGGTGCAAAAACGTTAAAAATGAAGTTTGGCCACCATGGCGCCAACCATCCTGTAAAAGATTTGGATTCTGGTCGTGTGGCGATTACTTCTCAGAACCATGGCTTTGCTGTTGATGCCAATACTTTGCCTGATAACATTCGTGTGACTCATGTCTCCTTGTTTGACGGCTCATTGCAAGGCCTCGCCTGGAAAGATAGGCCCGCTCTGTGTTTTCAGGGGCATCCGGAGGCTTCTCCAGGACCGCATGACATAGCCTATTTATTTGATCGTTTTGTGGAGTTAATGAATACCTCGCAGAATGTTAGCAACAAGGGGGGCAAATAATGCCTAAGCGTAGCGATATCAAAAGCATCCTGATTATTGGCGCGGGTCCAATTGTGATTGGTCAGGCTTGCGAGTTTGACTATTCTGGCGCACAAGCTTGTAAGGCCTTGCGTGATGAAGGTTACAAAGTCATTTTAGTAAATAGCAATCCGGCTACTATCATGACCGATCCAGAGATGGCGGATGTTACTTATATTGAGCCAATTACCTGGGAAGTAGTTGAGCGAATTATTGCTACTGAAAAACCAGATGCTATTTTGCCCACTATGGGTGGACAAACTGCCCTGAACTGCGCTCTTGATTTACATCGCCATGGTGTCCTTGAGAAATATGGCTGCGAACTTATCGGCGCTTCTCCAGAAGCAATCGATAAAGCAGAAGATCGCCAGAAATTTAAGGACGCAATGACCAAGATTGGTCTAGGTTCAGCAAAGTCAGGTATTGCGCATTCAATGGATGAGGCCCATGAAGTGCAGCAACGCATTCAGGTTGAAACTGGTAGCCCAGGCTTCCCGGTGGTGATTCGCCCTTCATTTACCATGGGTGGATCTGGCGGTGGCATTGCATATAACCGTGAAGAGTTTGAGGAAATTTGCAAACGTGGATTAGATCTTTCTCCCACTGGTGAGCTCTTGATTGAGGAGTCCTTATTGGGTTGGAAGGAATTCGAAATGGAAGTGGTGCGCGATCGTGCAGATAACTGCATCATTGTGTGTTCTATTGAGAATTTGGATCCAATGGGTGTGCATACGGGTGACTCGATTACGGTTGCTCCTGCACAAACATTGACTGATAAAGAATATCAACTGATGCGTAATGCGTCTATTGCTGTATTACGCGAGATTGGTGTGGATACAGGCGGCTCAAACGTCCAGTTCTCTATCAATCCTGAGGACGGTCGCATGATCGTCATTGAGATGAACCCAAGGGTTTCTCGCTCCTCTGCATTGGCCTCTAAAGCAACTGGTTTTCCAATCGCCAAGATCGCAGCAAAGCTTGCTGTTGGCTATACCCTAGATGAATTAAAGAATGACATCACGGGTGGTGCAACCCCGGCATCATTTGAACCCTCTATTGATTATGTTGTTACGAAAATTCCACGTTTTGCCTTTGAGAAATTTCCGCAAGCAGATTCTCGTTTAACTACGCAGATGAAATCGGTTGGTGAAGTAATGGCCATTGGCCGCACCTTTCAAGAGTCTTTTCAAAAAGCTCTGCGCGGTTTAGAGGTCGGAGTGGATGGCTTGGATGAAGTATCTACAGACTTGGATGACATTATTCAAGAAATTGGAGAGCCTGGACCTGATCGCATCTGGTATCTTGCAGATGCTTTCCGAATGGGTATGGGGCTTGATGAGATCTATAGCGAGACAAAAATTGATCCTTGGTTCTTAGAGCAAATCGAAGAGTTAATTATTATGGAAGGCGAGCTGAAGCAGCGCAAGATTGATAGTCTATCCGCTACTGAGTTACGCTTTATTAAGCAAAAAGGATTTTCTGATCGCCGTTTGGGCAAACTGATGGACGTTGACTCTTCCTCAGTTCGTGCTGCTCGACATCGTTTAAAAGTAGTACCAGTTTATAAGCGAGTAGATACCTGCGCTGCTGAGTTCTCAACCAATACCGCCTATCTTTATTCTACTTATGAGGCAGAGCATGGTGAGTGCGAATCTCAGCCTAGCAATAGGGATAAAATTATGGTTTTGGGCGGTGGTCCAAACCGAATTGGTCAGGGAATTGAGTTCGATTACTGCTGTGTTCATGCCGCATTAGCTTTGCGTGAAGATGGCTATGAAACTATCATGGTGAACTGCAACCCTGAAACGGTTTCTACTGATTACGATACATCGGATCGATTATATTTTGAACCCTTGACTTTGGAAGATGTTCTTGAAATTGTTGCCAAAGAAAAGCCTAAAGGTGTAATTGTTCAGTACGGCGGTCAAACGCCTTTGAAGCTAGCTTTAGACCTTGAAGCAAATGGCGTTCCTATTATTGGCACTTCACCAGATATGATCGATGCTGCTGAAGACCGAGAACGTTTTCAGAAGCTACTGCATGAGTTGAACTTACGTCAACCGCCTAATCGCACGGCACGGGCTGAAGGTGAAGCACTTAAGCTTGCAGAAGAAATCGGATACCCATTAGTCGTTCGCCCATCATATGTATTAGGCGGTCGTGCAATGGAAATTGTTCATGATGGTCGCGATCTCGAGCGTTATATGCGAGAAGCTGTGAAGGTCTCTCATGATTCACCAGTTTTGCTTGATCGCTTCTTAAACGATGCGATTGAGTGCGATGTCGATTGCATAAGCGATGGACAGCGCGTGTTTATTGGTGGGGTAATGGAGCATATAGAGCAAGCTGGTGTCCACTCTGGAGATTCCGCCTGTTCCTTGCCACCATACTCACTCTCTGACGAAACGGTTGAAGAAATTAAGCGTCAAACTGCAGCGATGGCTAAAGGTCTTAATGTGATTGGCTTGATGAACGTGCAATTTGCAATTCAGCATGTTGATGGTCAAGACGTGATCTTTGTACTTGAAGTTAACCCACGCGCATCACGTACTGTGCCATTTGTTTCTAAGGCGACTGGTTTGCAGTTAGCTAAAATTGCCGCCCGCTGTATGGTTGGTCAGACATTGGATCAACAGGGTATTTATAAGGAAGTAAAACCCGCTTATTACTCGGTGAAAGAGGCGGTATTTCCCTTTAATAAGTTTCCAGGAATTGACCCTATTTTGGGTCCAGAAATGCGCTCTACCGGTGAAGTGATGGGTGTTGGTAAAACCTTCGGTGAGGCATTATTTAAATCTCAATTAGGTGCCGGTATTAAATTACCTAAGAGCGGTACGGTGGTCCTAACAGTGAAGGATAGTGATAAGCCTAAGGCTGTTGAGGTAGCCAAGCTTTTGCATCAACTTGGCTTCCCGATGGTCGCCACTAAAGGGACTGCTGCCGCGATCACTGCTGCTGGCTTGCCAGTAGGGGTAGTTAATAAAGTGAAGGATGGCCGTCCTCATATCGTAGATTTAATTAAAAATGGTGAAATATCCCTAGTATTTACTACGGTAGATGAAACGCGTACAGCCATTGCGGATTCGCGCTCTATTCGTACCAGCGCCCAGGCTAACAATGTCACTTACTACACGACTATTAGTGCGGCACGTGCAGTAATGGATGGCTTAATGGCATCCCAAAATGGCAGCAAAGAGTCGCTCGAAGTATATTCTTTGCAAAATTTACATCAGTCCCTCAATTAATCTAAAATTACACCCATCTATATGCAATGTTGCATATAGATGGGTACATTTAAGTTAGGTTAGAAGCATGAGCACAATTCCAATTACTAAACATGGTGCAGAACTTCTCAAAGATGAGTTGCACCGTTTAAAACATGTAGAGCGTCCATCCGTCATTAATGCAATTTCTGAGGCGCGTGCACAAGGCGATCTTTCTGAAAACGCTGAGTATGATGCGGCAAAAGAAAAGCAGGGCTTTATTGAGGGGCGCATTCAAGAGTTAGAAGGCAAGTTATCTGCTGCCCAGATTATTGACCCATCCAGCTTGGATGTGGCAGGCCGCATCGTGTTTGGAGCAACTGTAGATCTTGAGGATCTTGAAGATGGTACTAAGTTGACCTATCAAATCGTAGGCGACGATGAGGCCGATATTGCAGTCAGAAAGATTTCGATTAGCTCCCCTATAGCTCGAGCGTTGATTGGTAAAGAAGAGGGTGATGTGGTTGCGGTTCAAGCACCAGCGGGTAATCGTGAAGTTGAAATCTTGGCGGTACGCTACATTTAATGCGCCTTACTCTCCAGCGAGTTTTTAATTTAACAGCCGGACTGTGGGTGGGTAGTTTTATTACCGTTGGATTTATTGTCACCCCCATCCTATTTTCTGCTTTGGGCGATCGTCAGGTTGCAGGTATGGTTGCTGGAAATCTTTTTAAGATTGAGGCCCATTTAAGTGTTGGCTTGAGCATTGCATTGATGGTCTTGGCTAACTACTTAGTCCACTCTGGTTTGAATCAATTTCGCAGGACTCGCTGGATACTTTTGGGAATGCTCGCTTGCGCAATTGCTGCCACTTTTATTCTGATCCCATGGATGAGTTCTTTAAAAGATCAAGCCATGTTGGACGGCATGTCGGTAATGGAATCTTCATGGGCTACTTTGTTCAGCCAGCTTCACCAAGCATCTAGTGGATTATTTCTTATTCAGAGCTTTCTCGGAATTTTCTTAGTTTGGCGAATTACAAAAAATTAAGCGATACAAATTAATTGCTAAGTCGGGAATAAAAAACGCCCGATATTGAGGGCGTTTTTTGTAGATGTTTACATGGGACCGTAAATATTTAAGATCCCAATGATTTTTTCTTGGTGCTACTCATACGTACTTTGCGTCTTTTAACGGGCGCTGGAGCTGCAGCCGCTTTGCGATAGCCTGGAGACGACCAGCCAATTTTTGATTCTGCAGCATCAGCACGCAGTACCCGTTTTTTCGGTGCGGCACTTTTAACGGCTGCAGCACGCTCAAATGGAGACTTGCCTGCTATGGAGCGCCGATCCGATCTCTCTGAAGTGCTGGTACGGACCCCTGTTTTTGCTACCACGCGATTTGGTTGACGCTTAGTGCGTGGTGCTTGCAAAGTCTTTTTCGTTTGCTTGCTTGATCTGCTTAAATTTAAGAGCGCTGCATCAACGATATCTTTTGGCTTCCAAATAACCAGCAATTTGCCTATGTGTTGAACTGGAGCTGCACCCAATTTGTCACAAAGCTCTTCATAAATTGCTATTCGAGCATCTCGGTCGTCACCAAAGACGCGAATCTTGATGAGGCCATGATGGGAAATTGCTAATTTTGCTTCTTTAATAACGGCGGACGTAAGGCCATCACCACCAATCATGACGACTGGGCTGAGCTCATGTGCGTCGGATTTGAGGGATTTGCGTTGTGCGGGTGTAATAGTAAGTGCGGTCATGACCCCGATGATAGAGCATTCAAGACCTTAATAAGCGCACTATATGAGCCTATTTAGGCATTAATCGACGTAATTACAGCAATTTAAGTTGAATCCTTTTGCCTTAAGTACCAGAAACAGGGAAAATAGGCATCGAAAGTGGGTAAGTTGTGGCAAAGAATAAATTTAACAAAAGTTGGTTACAAGATCATTTAAATGATCCTTATGTGAAGATGGCTCAAAAAGAGGGCTATCGTGCTCGTGCCGTCTACAAATTAAGCGAAATTGACGAGCAGGATCACCTGATTAAAGCAGGAATGACAATTGTGGATCTAGGGAGCGCTCCAGGGAGCTGGAGTCAGTACGCGCGCAACCGTTTGACGGAGTTGGGAAAAAGTAATCCCAAAATAGAGTCTGGCAAGCCTGATGGAATCATTATTGCCATCGATATCTTGCCAATGGAGGACATTGCTGATGTCAGCTTTATTCAGGGTGACTTTCGTGAGGATGAGGGGCTTAAGGCACTTGAAGCGCTGTTGCCTGTTGATGCTGACGGTAAAGTCGACCTAGTTTTGTCTGATATGGCCCCCAATCTCTCTGGGGTCGGTGTTGCAGATGCGGCTCGAATGGCCTTTTTAGCAGAAATTGCTTTGGATTTTTCTCTTGCACACCTAAAGCCCGAGGGGGCTTTGCTGATTAAATGTTTTAATGGCAGTGGCTATAGTCAGATTGTGGAATCGTTTAAAAAGGTATTTAAAACAGTGGCTTCAAGAAAGCCTAAGGCCTCAAGAGCCAAATCTTCTGAAATATTTCTGCTCGGCAGAAACTTCAAACCACCTAAATAACCCAACTTAATATAGGGGTTTATTAAATAAATATGCCTCAAGCTCTTGAAAAAGCCTGGTAGTAGAATCAAATACATAGATATAGCAATCCGCTTTTACTCCCGGATTAATCCGGCAAAGGTCTCTTTTTGAACAGCAATATGTTGCAGAAAATTGGTGTGTGGCTCATTGTGGGTCTGGTGCTTTTCACTGTTTTTAAACAGTTTGATAAGCCGAAGGATCAAACTCAGGTCACGTACTCTCAATTCATGGACGATGCCAAAATAGGCAAAGTCAAACGGGTTGATGTACAAGGCCGTACGTTGCAGGTGACACCCAATGATGGAAGCAAATACTCCATCATTTCCCCGGGTGATATCTGGATGGTTGGCGACCTGATGAAATACGGTGTCCAAGTAACCGGTAAGGCGGATGACGAGCCAAACATGTTTGTCTCCGCACTGTATTACCTTGGCCCCACTTTATTGATTATCGGTTTTTGGTTTTTCATGATGCGTCAGATGCAAGGCGGCGGTAAGGGTGGAGCATTCTCATTCGGTAAATCCAAAGCACGATTGGTTGATGAAAATAGCAATACCGTGACGTTTGCAGATGTTGCTGGTTGCGACGAGGCCAAAGAAGAGGTATTTGAAATCGTCGACTTCTTAAAAGATCCGCAGAAATTTCAGAAGCTGGGCGGACGAATTCCTCATGGCATCCTGCTAGTGGGTCCCCCTGGTACTGGTAAGACTTTGCTTGCTCGCGCAATTGCAGGTGAAGCTAAAGTTCCCTTTTTCTCGATTTCAGGATCCGATTTCGTGGAGATGTTCGTCGGTGTTGGCGCATCTCGCGTGCGTGATATGTTTGAAAATGCTAAGAAAAATTCCCCCTGCATTATCTTTATTGATGAAATCGATGCAGTAGGTCGTCATCGAGGCGCTGGAATGGGTGGCGGAAATGATGAGCGCGAACAAACATTAAATCAAATGCTAGTGGAGATGGACGGCTTTGAGAGTAATAGCGGTGTCATCGTAGTGGCTGCAACTAATCGCTCCGATGTATTGGATAAGGCCTTGTTACGCCCAGGGCGTTTTGACCGCCAAGTGCATGTTGGCTTGCCTGACATTCGGGGTCGCGAACAAATTTTGCAAGTACATATGCGTAAAGTGCCTATTGATCCTGATGTAAATGCAGCGATATTGGCTCGTGGAACACCAGGATTCTCTGGTGCGGATTTGGCTAACTTGGTGAATGAATCTGCCTTATTTGCTGCTCGTCGTAATAAGCGCGCTGTTGATATGAAGGATTTTGAGGATGCTAAAGACAAAATTTATATGGGTCCTGAGCGTAAGTCTGCGGTAATGCGCGAAGAGGAACGTCGTAATACGGCTTATCACGAGTCAGGTCACGCAGTTGTGGCAAAAGTGTTGCCTAACGCCGATCCAGTGCATAAAGTCACGATCATGCCTCGTGGCATGGCTTTGGGTGTGACATGGCAGCTCCCCGAGTTCGATCGCGTCAATTTATATAAAGTCCGAATGCTAGAAGAGTTAGCCATTTTATTTGGTGGTCGTGCTGCTGAGGAGGTATTCTTGCATTCCATGAGCACTGGCGCATCAAATGATTTTGAGCGTGCTACCAAGTTGGCGCGAGATATGGTGACCCGTTATGGTATGAGTGATAGCTTGGGTACGATGGTCTATGTTGATACTGAATCGGAAAGCATCTTTGGTCGCAATAGCACCAAGACCGTTTCAGAGTTGACTCAACAAAAAGTGGACGCAGAAATTCGTGCGCTGATTGATAGTCAGTATGCTTTGGCAAGATCAATCCTCGAGCAAAATCGGGATAAGGTTGAAGCCATGGTTGTAGCCTTGCTTGAGTTTGAAACAATTGATGCTGAGCAGATCACGGATATTATGGAAGGGCGTCCTCCGCGCACTCCTAAGCCACCAACTGCAACCGTATTTGGTAATTCTGCAGGGGTTTCTGGTCCCGCTACTGGTAGCGCTCCTGCGACAGCTTAGGTATTTTTCTGAGCGTTTCTAATGAGTAAACTAGAATTGCCCGCAACATGGCGTTGCGGGCGTTTTCTTTTTGATTTCTCCCAATTTCAACGTCCGTTGGTTATGGGAATTTTAAATGCGACCCCAGATTCATTTTCTGACGGTGGAAAATTTCGAACTGTCGGCGATGTGATTGTTCGAGCTAATCTCATGATCAAAAATGGTGTTGATATCATAGATATTGGCGGTGAATCTACCCGCCCAGGTGCTCAGCCTGTTTCGCTTCAAGAAGAGCTTGATCGTGTTTTACCAATTATTGAAGAGCTAAAGGATTGTGGTGTAGCGCTCTCTATTGACACCTACAAGGCAGAGGTAATGCGTCAAGCCCTCCATGCTGGCGTCGACTGTGTGAATGATATTTGGGCCTTGCGCCAAGAGGGGGCTCTAGAAGCAGTGCTTGAATATTCTTGTCAAAGTCCCAATAAATCCTGCGGCATTGTGCTGATGCATATGCAGTGCGACCCCTTAACAATGCAATTTAACCCTAAATATAGCGATCTCTTAGCTGAGGTCAGCCTTTTTTTAAAGCAAAGATCTGATCTTTTGATTGCTAAAGGGGTTGCAAATGACTGCATCGTAGTAGACCCTGGATTTGGTTTTGGGAAGACTCTTGAGCATAATTTGAAGATGTTGGCTGATCTTCAATACTTTACTGGACTTGGTTACCCTGTCTTGGCGGGTATTTCTAGGAAGTCGATGCTAGGCAGGATAACTGGTCGAGATACTCAAGATCGGCTTTCTGCCAGCATTGCATCAGTTATTGTGGCTGCCGATCGAGGTGCTCAAATAATGAGAGTGCATGATGTACCTGAGACGATGGATGCCCTGAAAATTTGGAAATCGATTCAAAATATATAAAAAGGCAATTTATTGGATTTAGGCTTCGCAACCCTATAAAATACAGGGCTGCGGTGCTAAATACTAAAAGTATGGTGCCCAGGAAGGGACTCGAACCCCCACAACCTTACGATCGCCAGCACCTGAAGCTGGTGCGTCTACCAATTTCGCCACCTGGGCATGCCAGTATTATAGAGGGCAAGGGCCTTTAAGGTGTTTTTCAAGCTTATTTGGCTTTTTCCCTTCAGACTTAACGGTTTGATAAAGTAGCCTTAGTTCATAACAAATGTAGATATATAAGGCATGTATTGCCGAAGGAATTAAATGCGTAAAGCAAAAGACTTGGTGCCGCGAGAGGCCGACCGATTGGGTACGGTCCAAGGCCACCGAGATGGATTTGGATTTGTCATCCCCGATGATGGTGGTGAGGATATTTTTCTTTCTGAAAAAGAGATGTCCCGTGTCATGCATGGTGACAGGGTTAATGTTCGAGTACTAGGAACCGATCGTCGTGGTCGTCCCGAAGGACAGATTGTTGATGTCGTTCTGCATGCTAATAAGGTGGTGATTGGTCGCCTCTTAAATGAAAATGGCGTGTTGATAGTAGCGCCTGAAGATAAGCGCATTGGTCATGATATTTTGATTCCACCCAAAGGGCACGGTGATGCTAAGTTAGGTCAAGTTGTCAGCGTAGAGATTATTGATTACCCCGATAGCTATCGTCAGGCCGTTGGTCGCGTCGTAGAGGTATTGGGTGAGATTGATGACCCTGGCATGGAAATTGAAATCGCTGTTCGTAAATATGGCGTTCCCCATGAATTTTCTGCGGCATCAAAAAAAGAAGCTGATGCACTACCAGATGCCGTGCAACAGTCAGACTTGGAAGGTCGCATTGATTTACGTGATGTTCCGTTGGTGACGATTGATGGCGCTGATGCTCGTGATTTTGATGATGCGGTTTATTGCGAGCCTATCGTGTATGGTAAAGCAAAAGCATGGCGATTAATCGTTGGGATTGCTGATGTATCTCATTACGTTAAGCCTGGACACCCTCTGGATGACGAGGGTCTATTACGGGCAACCTCAGTTTATTTCCCTAGAAGAGTAATCCCCATGTTGCCGGAGAAAATCTCCAATGGCCTTTGCTCATTAAATCCAGGTGTTGATCGGCTGTGTATGGTGTGTGATTCTGTTGTTGATAACAGCGGGATTGTTCTGGCTTACCAGTTTTATCCTGCAGTTATGCACTCCGCTCA
The DNA here is from genome assembly GCA_903846025.1 of uncultured beta proteobacterium. Taxonomy (GTDB): domain Bacteria; phylum Pseudomonadota; class Gammaproteobacteria; order Burkholderiales; family Burkholderiaceae; genus Polynucleobacter. The sequence goes on from CAIMZP010000111.1 coordinate 14,531, forward strand.
GCGCTTTACTTACGATACAGTTTGGGAGATCTTATCTAATAGCAAAGGCCCAGAAGCAACTCGTTACTCTGAGTTTAGGCCGCTTCTGACCAACTTATATTCCCTCTATAAAATATTGCTTGAGGCACGTCATAAGCGTGGCGCCATAGAGTTTGAGACTACCGAAACGCAGATTATTAGCAACGAATTAGGTAAGATTTTACGAATTGAACCCCGCCTTCGCAATGATGCTCACCGTTTGATTGAGGAGTGCATGTTGACCGCCAATGTTTGTGCGGCTGATTTCATTGATAAGAACAAACACCTTAGCTTGTATCGTGTACACGGCGAGCCATCAGAAGAGAAGTTGGTGACATTGCGCCAGGTATTACGGACCTCGGGCCTCTCACTTGATGGTGGCGACAAACCAAAGCCCAAAGATTTTGCTAAGCTCATGCGCGATGTCAAAGATCGCCCCGATGCAAATATGCTTCAATCAGTTGTATTAAGAGCAATGCAACAGGCAATGTATCAACCGGATAATGAAGGGCATTTTGGATTGGCTTATCCAGCATATTCTCATTTCACCAGCCCAATTCGACGCTATCCAGACTTATTGACGCACCGCGTTATTAAGGCAATTTTGGCTAAAAAGCCTTACACGCCAGTATTGCCTCCTATGGTTCCCCTGAACCTGACTTTGCCCCGCAAAGGCAAGGCTCGAGAGAATGCAGTGAACGCGAAAAAATCCCATAGTGATGCAAAAGAAGCCTCAGCAAAAGGTACTCGTTTGCCTAAGGGTGCAAATGCAGCTTTACCTATTTGGGGCCAGCTTGGTGTTCATTGCTCTTCAAATGAGCGGCGTGCTGATGAAGCCTCCCGTGATGTAGAGGCCTGGTTAAAGTGCTATTACATGCGAGATCATCTTGGGCAGGAATATGCCGGTACCGTTACTGGAGTTGCCAACTTTGGACTATTTATACAGTTAGAAAATCTTTTTGTTGAAGGGATGGTTCACGTTACTGAATTGGGTGGTGATTACTTCCAATATGATGAAGCTCGGCAGGAGCTACGAGGCGAAAGAACTGGTATTCGCTATCGTTTAGGTGACCGTGTCCATGTACTGGTAAGCCGGGTTGATCTTGATGCTCGAAAAATTGAATTTAGTTTAGTCAAGTCTATTGGGGCAGAGCCTGGTGGCTCTTCTAGTCGCCGTCAAATTATTTTGGCTAGTGATACTGGCCGTCCAAATAAAAAAGCAGCACCAAAGAAAAATAGACCAGGTAGCAAAGAACCTCAAAAACACAGTGGCGTTAATGTGAATGCGGCAAAGTCGGCTGGTAATCTTGGCGCGAATCAATCCAAGAGCAAGGCAAGTCGCAGCGTTGTTAAAAGTGGTAAGCCTAGCAATCCCAGTAGAGCAGCAGGAAAATCTGCAGGAAGCAAGCCTCCTGTCCGCAGTACAAATGCAAAACGTAAATAAGAAATTTAGATAGAACATTAATGAAACAAATATTAGTTGGTTTTCATGCCGTACAAGCGCGTTTGCGCGTAGACCCTGCAAGCTTGAAGTCAGTGTATTTTGATCCAGGACGTCGTGATCGGCGCATGGGGGATTTTCTAAAGCAAGCCGAAGAGGTGCTTGGTGAACGATTACATGCTGCAGATTCTGAACGATTGCATAAGTTAGCGGGCCATGATCGTCATCAGGGCGTTGTTGCATTGGCTGAAAAGATAACAGTTGCCAGGACAATTACCGAGGTAATTGAAGATGCGGAAAGTAAACAAAGCAAAGCACTATTCTTGGTATTGGATGGCGTTACTGATCCCCATAATTTTGGCGCTTGCTTGAGGGTGGCTGATGGGTCTGGAGTGGATGCTGTAGTTATTCCAAAAGATCGCTCAGCCTCCATCAACGCTACGGTTAGCAAAGTCTCTAGTGGCGCTTCTGAAGTTATTCCCGTGATTACAGTAACGAACCTAGTTCGTAGTATGCGAGAAATGCAAGAGGCTGGTGTTTGGCTTGTTGGCACTGACGATGAAGCAGAAAAATCTATTTATGATCTCGATCTCACCGGTCCGATTGGCCTAGTGATGGGTGCTGAAGGTGAAGGCATGCGACGTCTTACCCGCGAGACTTGTGATGAGCTTGTTCGTATACCAATGCAAGGTGTGGTGGAAAGCTTAAATGTTTCTGTTGCCAGCGGCGTATGCTTGTATGAGGCTCTAAGGCAGAGACTAGCCAAGGCAGCAAAGTAGTTTCTTTAACTAATTAAAGGATCTGATATGAAATGCAATCTAGGACATACTGAACGTGTACTCCGCATGACCTTAGGTTTGACCTTGATGGGTTTGGCGGGTTTTGGAATTACTGGCGCTTGGGCATGGATTGGGATTGTGCCCTTAGTGACCGGCATGGTTGGTATTTGCCCGGTCTATAGTTTGCTAGGGATTAATACTTCCAAGAAGTAGTTAGTTGCCTAGTAGGACCTCTAGTTTTTCTGTATCAGCACAAAAATTACGAATGCCTTCAGCCAATTTTTCTGTTGCCATGGCGTCATTATTCAATTGCAGTCTGAAGTTAGATTCGTCTAGCTGCAATTGAGTAATATTTTCATTGCTTATTGCATGTGTAGAGTTGGCGGCGTCTAATTTTTTTTCTACGGTTAATTGGCTGGACTGAAGTTCGCCCAATAGTTCGGGACTAATTGTTAGGAAATCGCATCCAGCCAATTCCAATATCTGGCTAGTATTTCTAAAGCTGGCTCCCATGATTTCTGTGGCAATACCAAAATGCTTATAATAGTGGAAGATTCTTTTTACAGAAGTTACCCCTGGATCATTTGGCCCACCATTTGTAATTCCATTCCATGCACTTCCCAGCTTAGCTTTATACCAATCCGTAATACGGCCGACGAACGGGGATATTAGTGTGGCCTTGGCTGCCCCACAGGCAGCCGCCTGAATTAATGAAAATAGCAAAGTAATATTGCAATGAATCCCTTCAGTTTCTAGCTGTTTTGCCGCCTGTATTCCTTCCCAGGTGCCTGCAAGCTTAATTAATACACGCTTTCGGTCAACTCCATTGGATTCATAAAGCGAAATCAAATGCCTTGCTTTAGCAATAGTTGCTTGAGTATCAAATGAAAGGCGAGCATCAACCTCTGTTGAAACGCGGCCGGGCACAGTCTTTAGAATTTCCAAGCCAAAGGCAACAAGGATGTAATCAACCAGATCAACTGCTTTCATACCCTGATGGGCTGATTTAACCTGAGTGACTAATGCTTCGTAATTAGCCTGTTGAGCTGCTTTAAGGATGAGAGAGGGGTTGGTAGTGGCATCCTGAGGCAGATATTCCTGCATGCGCTCAAAGTCGCCTGTATCTGCTACAACGGTCGTTAGTTTCTTGAGTTGGCTAAGGGCCGATGAGGTATTTGTCATGTTGATGGACGAATCTTTAGTCAGTTGATGGCATTCAATATCATATGATAGATGCATTAAATACTTCATTCCAGCAAATACAGGGACCTCATCAGATGAATCAAGAACAACTTAAACAATTAGTAGCGGAGGCAGCGCGTGACGAGGTCCTTAAGTTGGAGTCTGGAGCAATTCTCGGAGTTGGTACTGGGTCCACTGCCAATTGCTTTATTGATGCTTTGGCTCCTTATAAAGGACATTTTTCTGGAACAGTTTCTAGTTCTAATGCTACAACCAAGCGCTTACTGCAACATGGATTTAAGGTTCTTGACCCCAATGAAGTCACTATATTGCCTGCTTATGTCGATGGTGCTGATGAAATAGACCCCGCGGGAAATATGATTAAAGGTGGTGGTGGTGCATTAACCCGCGAAAAAATTATTGCCTCAATGGCTAGTCAATTTATTTGTATCTGCGATGCTTCTAAGCAGGTGCCTGTCTTGGGACATTTTGCTCTTCCAGTAGAAATCATTCCCTTATCGCTAGGTGTGGTTACCCGTCAGCTTGAAAAGTTTGGGGGTAAGGTTTCAATGCGCTTAACTAAAAATTCCCAGGAAGATTTACAGCAAGCGTCTAGCACGCCATTCGTAACGGATAACGGTGGTTGGATTTTGGACGTTCGCGGGTTGCACATAACCCACCCAAGGGATTTGGAGTCTCAAATTAATCAAATAGCTGGGGTTATTACTGTGGGATTGTTTGCCAAGGAGAGGGCGACGATCCTATTGGTAAGCGGGCCATCTGGAGTAGATCGCATCACTTTTTAATTAAAAAACCCGACGGGGTTTCCCCATCGGGTTTGTTTGCCATGGCTCTCATGGCAGGGAAAAGGGAAGAAAATTAGTTCCCGATACCCAATAAACATATAGATATGCTTATGAGAAGTGGCTTTCGCCAATGTGGAAGGGCACCATATCTGCACACCCACACTTTCATCCTAGGCTTCTAAATTTCAATCGTCAAGCAATCACCACTAAAAAAATAAAATAAATTTTAGATGGCGGACTCGATATTTCTTGAAGATTATTCAGTAGGCGGGACATAGCCTTGCGCCATATCGGCTCCACCTTCAAAGAAATACTTCTCTACTTGTTTTAAGAGGTATTGGCGTGCACGTGGATCTGCCATATTGAGGCGGTTTTCATTAATTAACATAGTTTGTTGTTTTAGCCAGCTTGCCCAGGCTTCTTTGGATACTTGATTCCAAATCTTCTTCCCTAATTCGCCTGGGAGTGGGGCAAAGTCCATGCCTTCAGCTTCTTTATTGAGTTTGATACATTGAACCATGCGTGCCATCTGTAATGCCTTTCAAAATACGTTTCGTATTATTTTCTTTAAAATTTCTATAAGTCTTTGGTTAGGACCATTGACTTGCGATCCCAGTTGTAGATTTGCTTTCTTTCTTCAGGTAAATCGTCTACTGTAGCGCGCTTAAAGCCACGTTTTAGAAACCAATGCTCCGTTCTAGTCGTAAGAACAAATAGCTTCTTAATGCCTTCCTGCTTGGCTCTCATTTCGATGCGCTTGAGTAGACGCTCTCCATCACCAGATCCTTGAACGTCTGCATCCACAGCCAAGCAGGCAAGCTCCCCAACGCCATTGGGAAATGGAAATAGGGCAGCGCAGCCAAACAAGACCCTGTCATGCTCGATTACTGAGAAACGTTGAATATCGCGCTCAATAACATCCTGTCCACGAGCGGCTAGGATGCCCTCATCTTCCAGTGGGCTAGTAAGTTGCAAAATGCCGCCTACATCATCCTGATTGGCTTCACGTAGATTTTCAATGTCAGATGAGGCCAGCATCATGCCAATGCCATCATGGGTAAAAAGCTCTTCCAGCAGGGCGCCATCCTGATTGGCTGGTAAAAAGTGCACCCTACTAACTCCAGCTCTGACGGCCTTTCCGGAAATATTAAGCAAGTTCTTCATACCAATATCTAACTCTTGATGATCCTTGATGTATTGCTGCAACTGCGGCATAGACATTTCCGTAATGAAATCCCCGTCGGCATCTTTTAATCCGGTGTAGGGACTTAAGAAAATTAGCTTATCTGCTTTGAGTGCAGCAGCAGTGAAGGCGGCGACATCTTCGTAGGCAAGGTTAAAAGCTTGTCCAGTAGGGGAGAAGCCTAACGGAGAAAGTAGAACAATTTTGTTGCTATCTAATGAGAGTTTGATTGAGGTCGAGTCAATCTTACGGACGAGTCCTGTGTGAATATAGTCAACCCCTTCAACAACTCCGACTGGCATAGCTGTAATAAAGTTCCCCGATATCACTGAGATGCGTGAGCCTGCCATAGGCGTGTTTGGCAGACCACGACTAAATGCGGCCTCTATATCAAGACGCAACTCACCAGCAGCTTCTTTAACGCATTCCAAAGCAGCTGCATCGGTAATTCGATAGCTGTTGACTGAATTTTTGCCAAATTGACTTTGAATATTACGCAACATAAGTTGCTCTTCGATTTGAGGGCGAATGCCGTGCACCAGAACGATTCGCATTCCCATGGCATGAAGCATGGCAATATCCTCAATCAGATTTTCGAGACCGATTTCTTGGGCTAACTCCCCTGCAAAGGCAATAACGAAGGTCTTTTCTCGAAAGCTATGTATGTAGGGCGCAACATCACGCAACCAACCTACAAAAGGAAAATTAGGGCTTGATTCTTCGGCATTTAATCCGATGTTTGGTGCATTTGTTGGCATAGTGAGAAAATTATAGGGTGCATGAGCCTATAAACCAACAAAAACCCAAAGCAGAGCCTGTAGCTGTGCCTGCTTCCAACACTGGACGCAAGCTCGAAATCCATTTTCCGGAAGAGTTGCCCGTTTCAGGACAGCGCCAAGTCATTAAAGATGCTTTGCAATCTCATCAAGTAGTCATCGTGTGTGGTGAGACGGGCTCAGGTAAGACGACGCAGTTACCAAAGATCTGTTTAGATCTCGGTAGAGGCACCATTAACGGCGGCAAACTCATTGGGCATACTCAGCCCCGCCGTATCGCAGCGACCGCAACAGCGAAGCGCATTGCCCAAGAGCTGGGGACGGTTATTGGTCAAGATGTTGGCTATCAAGTCCGTTTTACAGATAAAACTAGCCCAAGCACTTCAATTAAGTTAATGACGGATGGTATTTTGCTCGCAGAGACTCAACGCGACCCCCAGTTGCGAGCCTACGACACATTAATCATCGATGAGGCTCACGAACGTAGCCTGAACATTGATTTTCTCCTAGGCTACTTAAGGCAGCTGCTGCCTAAACGACCAGATCTAAAGCTCATCATCACCTCTGCAACAATAGACGCTCGGCGCTTTTCTGAACATTTTTCGATTGGCGGAAAGCTTGCCCCAGTAATCGAGGTCAGCGGCCGCCTCTTTCCAGTTGAGCAGCGCTATGAGCCGTTAGAGCAAGATACAAAGCCCGACGGCAAGAAGGAAGCAAAGGGCGCAAAAGAAATTCCGGATGCTGTTGTTGAGGCGATCTCCAATGTATGGCGCGAAGGAGCTAGTGGCGCAGGAGATGTATTAGTTTTTTTACCAGGCGAGCGGGAGATTCGGGATTGTGCCGAAGCGCTTCGTAAAGACCATGTTCTGCAACAGCGCTTTCATCCGGAGATTTTGAGCCTCTTTGCGCGTCAGTCTGTGGCTGAGCAAGAGCGAGTATTTAATCCAGGCAATGGACGCCGCATCATTCTGACGACAAACGTTGCGGAAACCTCATTAACTGTGCCGAATATCCGTTATGTCATTGATAGTGGTCTAGCGCGGATAAAGCGTTACTCCTATCGAAATAAAGTCGAGCAATTGCAAATCGAGCCTATATCTCAGGCTGCGGCCAATCAAAGGGCTGGGCGTTGCGGACGTGTATCTGATGGTATTTGCATACGCCTGTACAGCGAGCAAGACTACCAGTCGAGATCCAAGTTTACCGACCCAGAGATTTTGCGTAGCTCCCTCGCAGCAGTGTTGTTGCGGATGACTTACTTACGCCTTCCAAAAATTCAGAACTTTCCATTCATTGATAAACCGCTGGGTCGAGCAATCACTGATGGCGTTCAGCTATTAGATGAGTTGGGCGCAATTACTTATGAAGAAAATACTGACGGCGTTAATCAGGATATGGCTAGCAGTTTTAAACTCACGCCTACTGGCAAGCAATTAGCCGATCTCCCTCTTGACCCTCGTATTGGTCGTATGTTACTTGCAGCAAAAGAGCAAAATGCCCTTCGTGAGGTAACAATTATTGCGTCCGCTCTAGCGACGCAGGATCCACGAGAACGGCCCATGGATCAAGCGGCGGCGGCTGATCAAGCGCACTTGCAATTTGCCGATGAGCGTTCTGAGTTTTTAAGTTTTGTAAAGCTTTGGGATTGGTACCATGATGCCTTGCAGCATAAACACAGTAATCGGAAATTAGAAAATCTTTGCCGGAGCAAGTTTTTATCACCCAGACGTTTGCGTGAGTGGCGCGATGTACATGGTCAGCTACATACGATGCTTGGCGAAAAGGGTTGGCAAGAGAATGCTTCCCCTGCAACATATGAGCAAGTGCACTTATCACTTCTAACAGGTCTTTTGGGTTACATAGCAAAAAAAGAAGAGGATGAAAAATCCCAAGAGCGTGGAAGTAAGACAGGTGGTTATATCGGTGCAAGGGGTATTCGCCCTTTTATCTGGCCAGGGTCAACTATTGGTAAAAAAGCTGGCGCATGGATTTTGGCTGGTGAGCTACAAGAAACCAATCGAATGTATGCGCGCACGATCGCTAAAATAGAGCCTCAATGGGTGGAGCAGGTAGCTGCACATCGCCTTATTACATCCTTAAGTGATCCATTTTGGGATAGCCGCCAAGGTGAGGTGATGGCCTTTGAGCGGGGAACACTTTATGGATTACCCATTTATCACGGACGACGAGTCCGATATGAGTCACACGATCCTGTGGAAGCTCGAGAATTATTTATACGTCAAGCGCTAGTGCAGGAGGAAATGTTTGGTCGGATGGATACTCCAGCGTTAATGCGAGAAACCGAAGCCGATGCAAGAAAAAAATATCCTGATTGTTTTGGATTTTTTTGGCATAACCGCCGTTTGATTAAAGAGATTGAAGCGCTTGAGCACCGCTCACGCCGTCCCGATGTTTTAGTTGATGATGATTTGTTGTTTGCTTTTTATGACTCTCGCCTTCCAAAAGAGGTCTTGAGCAGAGAGAGCATGAAAGCTTGGCTCAAAGGGAATCTTGGAGATATTGATAGCGCGGATAGCCAACTCCGCCTTGCTAAAGCGGATTTGATGCGTCATGAGGCAGCGGGCATTACAGTTGATCGCTACCCTAAAAGGATGATGGTGGGTGGCACCGAGCTTGGCTTAATGTATCACTTTGAGCCTGGAAGCCCTAAAGATGGCGTTACCTTGATAGTGCCCCTCACGCTATTAAATCAAGTTGATGGACGTCGTTGTGAATGGCTTGTGCCTGGGATGTGCGAAGAAAAAACATTATTACTGCTTAAATCATTGCCACAAAAGTTACGCCGCCATTGCATTCCCCTGCCGGATTATGCAAAGTCTTTTATGGAGCGTGCACTCGAGGGTAATCAATTTGGCGTGGGTGATTATCTCGATTGCTTGATAGTGGATATACGGAAAGAGCGTGGCCTAGAAATTAAGCGAACAGATTTTAGGCTCGAGTCTTTGCCGGCGCACTCTTTTATGAACTTTCGTTTAATTGATGAGCATGGCCGCCAATTGGACGTAGAGCGTAATCTTGCCCGCTTAAGAGCGGAATATGGTGAGACTGCTCGCACCGCATTTCAAGCTGTTGCACAAGAAATTGTTCAAGCTGATTTAGTGGAAATGTCTTCAGGCTCAAAAATAATAAAAACAAGCTCGAATAAACCATCAGCTGCTCGCATACTAGAGCAAAGTAGCTACAGCACCTGGGAATTTGGTGAGTTAGCCGAAACCTTAGAGATTCAAAAAGGCAATCAAACCTTGTACGGCTATCCCGCCTTAGTTGATCGGGGGGAGTCTTGTGACCTAGAGGTATTCGATGATCTGATGGATGCTAGAAAATATCACTGGCAAGGTTTACGTCGCCTCTTTTCCCTGTCAAGCAAGGACACCCTCAAGTCTTTACAAAAACAACTGCCTGGAATTCGGGAATTGGGCTTACTTTATATCAACGTGGGTTCAGTTGATAACTTAGTAGAGCAAATTTTGAATTTGGCTTTAGAGCGTGCCTTTATGAATGACACCTTACCAGTCAATGCAGAGCAATTTGCTGAGCGTTTACAGGCTGGAAAACCACGCTTGGCTTTAATTGCTCAAGAAATTGCAAGACATACGTTAGCCGCTTTGCAATCGTATGCTGATTTACAGAAAAAATTAGCCCAAGCAAAGGCGGCCTCTTTAAGTGCGCATGCCGATATCCAGACTCAACTACAAGGGCTTATTTTTCCTAAATTTGTGTCAGATACTCCCTATGCCCAGCTGGTACATTTTCCAAGATATCTCAAGGCCATTGCCCTCCGGATAGAAAAATTACGATCTAATCCAAGTAGGGATTCACAGTGTCAAAAAGATTGGGAATCCGTTGCCCGTCCTTGGCAAAAGCTGGTTCAGGGCAATAAGGGGTCAGCCTCATATGCGCTGAATGAAGATCAGGCTTTGCAGGATTTTAGATGGCAACTAGAAGAGTTGAGGGTAGCGTTATATGCCCAAGAGCTTAAAACCCCAACCCCTATGTCCCTAAAGCGTCTTGAAAAGATCTTATCAAGCTTGCGCTAAATCAAATATGAACTTCTGAAGGGCCGTAAAGTACCTCGTAAATTGCTTACAATATAGGCTATGCATACATCTATCACCAATCAAAAATTTACTAGGGTAAAAATCCCAACCTTTTTATTCTTAGGGGTTTTTAGTCTTTTGGCTTTTGCGCAGACATCGGCCACCACGTCAGCCGATCCGAAGTCTCAACCTAAGCTTGCGATTGTTCTAAATTCTGGCGAGGCAACGGTAAGTTTGATAGATATGCCATCGCGTCAAGTAATTAAGACTGTTTCTGTAGGCAAGGAACCGCATCACCTAATGATGTCCCCAGATCAAAAGACTCTGCTCATCGCTAATGCTGCAGGGAATGATGTTGTGTTGATGAACCCCGCAAGCGGAGAGTTAACAGGTGAAATTCCCAATATCATTGATCCATACCAAATCGGTTATTCGCCAAATCGTAAATGGTTCATTGCCAATGGCAATCGGTTGGACCGTGTAGATATTTACGCCGCTCAAGGTACAGAACTTAAGTTAGCCAAATCCATTAAGCTGGGCAAGACACCAAGTCATATCGCCTTTACTTCAGATAGTAAAATCGCTTTCATCACATTGCAAGATTCTAGTCAATTGGCAGCCATTGATCTTGAGACGCAAACTGTTCTGTGGATAATGCCTACAGGCAAAGTACCAGCAGGAGTGTGGATGACACCAGGTGATCAATACCTCTTAATTGGTATAACTGGCGAAGATAACGTTCAGGTAATTGACTGGAAAAATCGTAAAGAAGTAAAACGTATCCATACAGGCAAGGGGGCACATAATTTCCGACCCCTAGGAGATAAAAAACATATTTTCTTAAGCAACCGCATAGCATCTACGATCAGCCTAATTGATATGCAAACTTTAGAAAAGGTGGGAGAAATAACCGGCCTACCATCGGGTCCTGATGATATGGAAATTACGCCGGATGGGAAAACTATGTGGGTGACATTTCGTTTTTCTAAAAAGGTTGGGGTGATTGATATTCCCTCGATGAAGCTCATAGCAATTATCCCGGTTGGAAAATCTCCCCATGGCATTTTCTTTTACCCACGCGCTGCTTGGGAATAAGAGGGCTGCATGAGTATTCGGCGCAGGTTTTCTCGAATTATCGTTACTGTATTTGTTTTGACTTCCGCTGTTAATGCGTATGCACTGGATGGCGTCTGCAAGAAAACTGTTTACCTTAGTTTTGATACTGGCAATATGTCTGTAGCTCAAAATGTTGCTGATATTTTAAATAGACAAAATGTCAAGGCTACCTTTTTTTTGGCGAATGAGAAAACTAGTCGAGGTGATTTCTCATTGGATGATTCTTGGAAGGTCTATTGGCAAGACCGCTTACGTGAAGGTCATCACTTTGGTAGCCATACATATGATCATGTTTACTTTGTTAAGGATGGACCTAGTGGCGAGGTCTTTGAGAAGCCTCAATTTGGCCCTAAGGCGGGAGTAACCATCCTTTATAACGAGGCAGCTATGTGCCGTGCAATCCGCAAGGTGGATGATCGATTTAAGGAGTTAACGGGTTCTTCCATTCAAAAGATATGGCGTGCTCCCGGAGGCAAAACTTCACCACGTTTAATTAAAATGGGGGAGGCTTGTGGATTTAAGCATATTGGCTGGAATCCTGCTGGATTTTTAGGGGACGAACTTAGTTCGCAGACTCACCCAAATCCAGTTTTATTGGAGCAAGCCAGCATTAATTTACAAGATGGCGACATTGCTATGGCGCATTTAGGCATCTGGTCACGTAAGGACCCCTGGGCACCAGCAGTCCTTGAGCAGTTAATTGTTAACCTCAAAGGTCGTGGATTCTGCTTTGGTACATTACCCAAGCAAGATAAATAAGTCACAATAAACCATGTTTCTGAACGCCATCCTTTCGCTTATATCCGACGCTTATGCCAGTGCTCAGGAATTTTTATTTGCCAATATTGCAGCCCCCATCCTGTATCAGCTTAATTTGATGGGATGGGCCGAGGATGTGTTTGATGGCCTTGATTGGTTTTTGTTTGGCTGTGTACAAGTTACCCTCATTATTGTTGTACTTAGAACCTGGGAGCGTTTTACTCCAGCAGAGCCTCAAGTGCGATTTGCGAAATCGAGTTGGGCTGATGTTTTTTACACTTTATTTCATCGTTTGGGTATTTTTCATGGACTGATTTTTATCACCTTGTCGGGATTTTTCTTTCAGCTTGATTCTGTGCTACATGACTTTCGTTTTGTCCGGCTCAATGTGGAGTCTTGGTGGCCACCATTTACAACAATTCCACTAGTAAGTTTTTTTATTTACTTTGTGATGCTCGATTTAGTGGAGTATGTATATCACCGAGCTTCACACAGTTTTAATTGGTGGTGGCAATTACACGCCTTACATCATAGCCAAACGGTAATGACAGCCTGGTCAGATAATCGTAATCACATTCTTGATGACATTATGCGTGCTCTTGTTTTCGCATTTTTTGCGCTGCTATTTGGCGTGTCACCAGGGCAATTCATTTGGTTAGTGGTAATGGGTCAATTTATACAAAGCTGGCAACATGCGAATATCAAAGTAGGTTTGGGACCATTTAAATATTTTGTTGTTTCGCCGATGTATCACCGTATGCACCATGCGGTAGGTTATGGCCACGAGGCAAATGGTAAGCCGGGAGTATTGGGAGGGTGCAACTTTGGAATTTTATTTCCTTGGTGGGATATGTTATTTAAAACAGCCATCTTTCCAAAAAAGATCTATCCAACTGGCGTGAGGAATTTACAGGTATCTCACAGCATTGTCGCGCAGCAGTGGCAAGGCTTATGTCGTGCCTTCCATGAATTGTTTCGTATTAAAAAATCCTGAGTTGTACGTAAACCGTAATTAATAGGAGATTTATGGACGGCATGCAGCAGGTATTTAAGTCTTTTGGGCTAGCGTTAGTGGGAACCATGCACCCAAAAATACTATGGTTAAGTCTACGCCCATTTTTAATTGTTTCAATTTTATGGGGCTCCTTAATCTGGCTAAGCTGGACTCCCGCATTGGAAATGTTGAGTGTTTTCTTAACCACTTCATTGTTTACTAGTTGGATTCAGGATGGTTTAATTTTGGCTGGATTTGAGAATGCTCGCGCGTGGATTGCGCCATTATTTTTTGTTATGTTAGTCATTCCCTTAATTACCATTAGCTTATTGGTGTTGATTGCTTTTACAACGGTGCCAGCCATCGTTCGAAGTTTGTCACGTCAGCATGCTTTTCAGAATATTGAAACTAAACATGGCGGCAGTTTATTTGGCGGTTTTTTTTACACCATTTGGTCTGCTCTGATTTGCTTAGTTCTGGTGATACTTACTTTGCCAATCTGGTGGGTACCTCCGCTAGTGGCTGTGTTGCCACCATTGCTGTGGGGTTGGCTTACTATGCGGCTGATGTCTTATGACGTTCTCGCTAAGCATGCTAGCGTGGAAGAGCGGGACATACTCATCCATAAATACCGATGGGCATTGCTGACAATGGGCATTATTTCTGGAATGCTAGGCGCGGTACCTACTTTCTTTTGGGCAACATCTGCTTTGGCATTGGTTTTATTCCCACTCGTCAGTTTTGTTGCGCTATGGATTTATTCCGTGATTTTTGTTTTTGCTGCGCTATGGTTCGCGCATTTTCTATTGAGTGCACTTAAAGCGTTGAGACAAGAAGAGTTAGATAAATCCCTAACTATTGAATCACGTGTTATTGATGCGGAGCTTCCATACCATGGTTGATGCGGCTAAAAGAGTGCTTAGTGAGGGGGCGGAAAAATTGACTCGTCGGTTTGGCTTAATCGTTATAGGCGACGAAATATTATCAGGTCGTCGTCAAGATAAGCATCTGAGTAAGTTAATTGAACTTTTAAATGAGCGGGGATTAAATCTAACGTGGGCAAAGTATTTAGCAGACGATCCAGAGCAAATTATTGCAACCCTGAAAGACAGCTTCTCAAGTGGCGACATTGTCTTTAGTACCGGTGGAATTGGTGCCACTCCTGATGATCACACTAGGCAGTGCGTTGCATTGGCTTTGGGAACTAAAACTAAATTACATCCCGATGCTCAAGTGTTAATTGCAGAACGCATAAAGTCGATGGCAGAAGGGGATCCCATTAAGGCAGACCTCAACACACCAGAAAATCTGCACCGATTTAAGATGGGTGAGTTTCCGATTGGTAGCGAAATAATTCCTAATCCCTACAATCAAATACCAGGGTTTCGAATTAAAGAGCATTATTTTTTACCTGGTTTTCCAGTAATGGCTGCGCCGATGATGGTTTGGTGCTTAGATACGTATTACGGTGACCTATTTCATCAATCAGATTGGGCCGAGCGAAGCTTTATCGTGCCAAAAGGGGTTGAGTCCAGCTTGACACCCTTAATGGAGCGCATAGAAGCCAATTATCCTGGCGTTAAGGTGTTTAGCCTTCCTTCCGTTGGTGACGTAACAAAGGAGGGTGTATACGGGCAACGTCATATCGAGTTGGGCATCAAAGGAAATGCTCGTTTACTTGAAAACGCCTGGATTGCACTACGTATTGGCACTCAAGAGCTTGGATATGAGGTGCACGATATTGGCTAATTTATTTATGCACGAAAATAGTGCATTTAGTCTCTTTAGGGGTGTGAAAAGGGGATTTGAGCACTTAAATAGTGCAATAATGACTGCAATCCCTTGCTTGCTTCAGTAAATTAGACGCATCGATTAGGCATGTTTAGTGTCTGAAATAAACAAGGGCGTTTGCCTAGGGTTTAAATTCCGAATTTAGTTAATTGAGGAGATTTGCATGACGAAGACCGTCGCTGATGTAATGAAGTTAGTGAAAGAGAAAGAGTGTACTTTTGTTGATTTCCGCTTTGTGGATACAAAGGGTAAAGAGCAACATACTACAGTTCCTATTTCTCATTTTGACGAAGATAAATTTGAGAGTGGTCATGCATTTGACGGTTCTTCCATCGCAGGATGGAAAGGCATTGAAGCTTCTGACATGTTACTTATGCCAGATCCAACTGCTTGCTATATCGATCCATTCTATGAAGAGCCTACTTTAGTGATTACATGCGATGTAATCGAGCCATCAGATGGCAAAGGCTATGATCGCGATCCACGTTCTATCGCTAAACGTGCTGAGTCCTATTTAAAAAGCACTGGCTTAGGCGATGCTGCTTACTTTGGTCCAGAACCTGAATTCTTTATCTTCGATGGTGTCCGTTGGGGTGCTGATATGCAGGGTTGTTTTGTTAAGGTGGATTCTGAAGAGGCGCCTTGGTCATCTGCCGCTGAAATTGAGGGTGGTAACCCAGGTCATCGCCCAGGTAAAAAAGGCGGTTACTTTCCAGTTGCTCCAGTTGATACCTTTCACGATATGCGCTCCGAAATGTGTTTGATTCTTGAGTCCTTGGGCATTCCTGTCGAAGTGCATCATCATGAAGTTGCTGGTCAAGGCCAAAATGAATTAGGTACTAAATTCAGCACTTTGGTGCAAAGAGCTGACTGGACTATCTGGCAGAAATATGTCATTCAAAACGTAGCTCATGCTTACGGTAAGACAGCAACATTTATGCCTAAGCCAATTGTTGGTGACAATGGCTCAGGTATGCACGTGCACCAATCTGTTTGGAAAAATGGTGAGAACTTGTTTGCCGGCAATGGTTATGCAGGCCTGTCAGAGTTTGCTCTGTACTATATTGGCGGCATCATTAAGCACGCTAAGGCATTGAATGCAATCACCAATCCAGGCACCAATTCCTATAAGCGCTTGGTTCCAGGATTTGAAGCACCGGTTAAATTGGCTTACTCGGCTCGCAATCGTTCTGCCTCAATTCGCATTCCACATGTTTCAAGTCCCAAGGGTCGTCGCATTGAGACTCGTTTCCCAGATCCTTTGGCTAACCCATACTTGGCATTTTCTGCATTGTTGATGGCTGGATTAGATGGCGTTCAAAACAAGATTCATCCAGGCGAAGCTGCTGATAAAAACTTATATGACTTGCCACCAGAGGAAGATGCAAAAATTCCAACCGTTTGTGCAAGCTTGGAAGAGGCTTTAGAGAATCTTGATAAAGACCGCGAGTTCTTAACCCGTGGTGGTGTCTTTACCGATTCCATGATTGATGCCTATATCGCTTTAAAGATGGAGGATGTCACACGTTTCCGTATGACAACTCATCCGATCGAGTTTGACATGTACTACTCCCTGTAAGCGAAGGAGAGAAATTGAGCGCAGGTCTGTTGCGCAATTCGTTCAAAGGGGCAGCTTCGGCTGCTCCTTTTTTTCCGACATTGCTTGATCAGATGCCCAATGCCATTGTGGTATTTGAGGCTTTGAGCCAACAATTGGTTTACGTGAATCCTGCTGCTGAGGCGGCCTTGGATCTTTCCCGTAAATCTCTTGAAGGTCAATCACTGCATGACTTGTTTGGAGACAATAGTCTTCTCAACAGTATGATTAAAGAAGTTCGTGCTGGGCACTTCTCTGCACAACGCCAAGAATTAATATTGCATTCTTTGCCAGGTAGCATTCATCAGGGCTCAATTCCAGCTCATGTTGTTATAGCGCTTTTAGAGAATCCTGCACTTATCATGATGGAGTGGTTTCCTATTGATCAACAGTTGCGTAGTGAACGTGATGAACGCGTAACGCAGCAAGTTGAGGCAAATAAAGAATTGATGCGAAATCTCGCTCACGAAATTAAAAATCCATTAGGTGGAATTAGAGGGGCAGCTCAACTTTTAGAATATGAGTTGCCTGAGAAAGGTTTGCGTGAATATACGCAAGTGATCATCAAGGAATCGGATCGTTTGCAAAACCTCGTGGACAGATTGCTTGCACCTCATCGTAAGGCGCATGCCATGGAGTCTTTCAATGTCCATGAAGCGCTTGAACGTGTTCGCAGCCTAGTTTTGGCTGAGTTCCCCAAAGGTCTTCTGATTGTTCGTAACTACGACACCAGTCTTCCTGACTTAATAGGTGACCGTGAGCAATTAATTCAGGCAACGCTCAACATTGCCCATAACGCAGCTCAAGCCCTCAGTGAAGAAATAAGCCAAGGTGTTGCTAGGATTGAGTTTAAGACTCGGATAGCGAGGTCCGTCACTATTTCTAAGAAACGTTATAAATTGGCGATGGATTTGCACGTGATTGATAACGGTCCTGGTATTCCCGACGAAATTCGTGAGCGTATCTTTTTCCCTCTGGTATCCGGGAGGGAGGGAGGGAGCGGATTGGGTCTTACTTTAGCTCAAACATTTGTACAGCAGCACCAGGGGTTTATTGCTTGCGAGAGCCACCCTGGTAATACTGATTTTAATATTCAAATTCCATACCGCACGCAGGAGAAAACATCATGAAACCAGTTTGGATCGTGGACGATGATCAATCAATTCGCTGGGTATTAGAAAAGTCGCTTTCGCGAGAAAATATTCCTCATCGGAGTTTTTCAAACCCTAATGATGTGATTGATGCCTTAGAAAAAGAAACTCCACAGGTATTAATCTCTGATATCAGAATGCCACGTGGCAATGGCCTAGATCTTTTGCAAAATGTAAAGGTCAGTCATCCTCAGTTACCAGTAATTATCATGACGGCTTATTCAGATTTAGATTCAGCTGTAGCCTCATTTCAAGGTGGTGCATTTGAATATCTCACTAAACCTTTTGATGTTGATAAAGCGATAGAGCTTATTCGGCGCGCTATGGAGCAGAGCGAGCATAACCAGACTAGTAATAAAGAACTGAGCGGTTGGAGGCAGGACTCTACTGAGATTATTGGTCAAGCACCTGCTATGCAAGAGGTTTTTCGTGCGATTGGCCGCCTAGCCCAATCCCATTCCACCGTATTAATTACAGGTGAGTCTGGTACTGGCAAGGCGCTAGTAGCCCAAGCTTTGCATAAGCATAGTCCACGCGCTAAAGGTCCATTTGTTTCCTTTAGTACCGCAGCTGTTCCTAAGGATTTGTTGGAGTCTGAGTTATTCGGTCATGAACGTGGCGCCTTTAATGGTGCCTTGACATTGCGCAGAGGTCGATTTGAACAGGCTGATGGCGGAACGCTCTTTATTGATGAGATCGGCGATATTCCATTTGATCTGCAGACCCGTCTGTTGCGTGCTCTGACTGATGGCCACTTTTACCGGCTCGGCGGTCACGATCCTATTAAAGCAAATGTCCGCATCATCGCATCAACACATCATAATTTAGAGGCAAAGGTTGCATCTGGAACTTTCCGCGAGGATCTCTTGCATCGTTTAAATGTTATTCGTTTGCGGATGCCTCCATTGCGCGAGCGCGCTGAAGATATCCCTGTTTTAGCTAGGCATTTCATGTCATTTTGCGCTAAATCTCTAGGGGTGGATCCCAAAAAACTCTCTGATGAAGTTTTGGGAGAGATGAGTAATATGTCTTTTGCAGGTAATGTTCGCCAATTAGAAAATCTCTGTCATTGGCTAACTGTCATGACACCTTCAAACGTTATTGGAATTAGCGACTTGCCAGCAGATATTTTAGCTGAATCAAATCAACAGCCCACATTGCTTCAGGGAGATTCAACATCGATCAATCAAGTATCTGCTCGCACTGGATCGACTGATTGGGAAAGTGGGCTTAGTCGTTTGGCGGTCAAGATGTTGCAAGATGGTGATAAAGAAGTCTACGATGCTTTATGCTCTAAATTCGAAAAAGCGGTACTACAGGCCGCACTTGAAGTAACCCGTGGCAGAAGGGTGGAGGCGGCCCAAAGACTTGGTATTGGACGCAATACAATTACACGGAAACTACAGGAGTTGGGCATAGATGACTGAATCAATACGGATAGCAGCTTGGAATGTAAATTCTTTAAAAGTCCGGCTGCCCCATGTATTGCGTTGGTTGCAGGATCAAGAAAAAGCACAAAAGCCAATTGACGCATTATGTTTGCAGGAGCTCAAACTTACTGACGATAAGTACCCCCATCAAGAGTTAGAGGCCGCCGGTTATTTGAGTTTAGCCGCCGGTCAAAAGACCTATAACGGGGTTGCAATCATCGTGCGCCGTGCCTCATTAGCACCCATGGCTTCAGATTTAGATACTGCGTTCCTTAATCCGATCAGAAATATTCCCGGTAATGCAGATGAGCAGCAGCGCATATTATGTGCCACTATTTGCTTTAAAGGTATGCAACCGATTCGACTGGTATCTGCATATTTCCCGAATGGTCAATCTCCTGATAGTGATAAGTTTGCCTATAAATTATCCTGGCTTTCCGCCTTGCAATCTTGGTTGCAGCAAGAGTTAGAGCGTTACCCACGCTTAGCCGTACTTGGAGACTTTAATATTGCTCCAAGCGATGCTGATGTTCATGATCCGAAAGCATGGGAGGGCCAGAATTTAGTTTCGCCTCCAGAACGCGATGCCTTTCAGGCTTTATTGGGACTAGGTCTGCATGATTCATTCAGAATGTTTGAACAGAACCCCAAAACATTTAGCTGGTGGGACTATCGTATGATGGGTTTCAGGCGTAATGCAGGTATGCGGATAGACCATATTCTCTTAAGTGAGGTACTGAAAGAGCGCTGTACTGCAAGCGTCGTAGATAAAGAACCGCGTACTTGGGAGCAGCCCTCTGACCATGCCCCCGTGATTGCAGAAATCAAAGCTTAAGCTCCATTCCGCCGTGCCTGAGTAAGGCATCTATACTTGGCTCACGCCCACGGAATGCTTTGAAAGATTCCGCTGCCGAACGACTGCCTCCAACTTCTAATATCTCAGTCCGATAACGGGCTCCAGTATCAGCATCAAGAACGGTACCGGTTAATTTAGCGACCTCTTCAAAAGCAGAATACGCATCCGCAGAAAGTACTTCAGCCCATTTATAGCTGTAATATCCTGCTGCATAACCGCCTGCGAAGATATGGCTGAAGGTGTTTGGCCAGCGTGAGATTTCTGGTTGTGGAATGACATTTAATTCACTGGCAATTTTCCTTGAAAGATCCAGGACCGCGAGCCCTTGAGCCTCTTTAGCATTAAAAGTGGAGTGAAGGCGCCAGTCGGTCAAGGATAATACTGCTTGGCGCAATGTAGCCAAGCCGTTTTGAAAATTTTTCGCAGATAACATTTTTTCAAATAGTTCTTTTGGAAGTGACTTGCCAGTTTGAGAATGTGCCGTCATTTTTTCTAGCACCTCCCATTCCCAGCAAAAGTTTTCCATAAATTGACTAGGTAACTCTACCGCATCCCATTCCACCCCATTGATACCGGAGACGCCTAAAGCACCAACTTGCGTGAGAAGATGGTGGAGGCCATGACCGCTTTCATGAAATAGGGTGATGACATCATCATGAGTAATAGTAGGTTGTCGCAGTTGACCTCCCACTTTTACTGGCGGCGCAAAGTTACAAACTAAATATGCTACTGGAATTTGAATCTCGCCATTGGCCAATTGACGTCGACCTCTTGCATCATCCATCCATGCGCCACCCCGTTTTCCTGATCTTGCGTAAGGGTCTAGGTAGAAGTAGGCTATGAGTTCGCCAGTTGCATTGCTCACTGCGAAAGACTGTACATCTGAATGCCAGATGGGGAGATTAGATGCTTTAATATAAACACCAAATAATGTTTGAATGACCTCAAATAGACCATCCAATACCTTCGGCAAGGGAAAGTATTGCTTTAATTCATTTTCCGAAAAGGAATATCGCTCTTGTTTTAACTGCTCAGCAGCAAACGCTATGTCCCAGGGCTGAAGTTCACCACCTAGTTGTAATTTAGATTTAGCGAAGTCTTGTAGCTCTTGCCAATCCTTTTGCGCAAAGGGTTTAGCCCGTTGGGCAATATCGATTAAGAATTGATCAACTTCTTTAACATCACGTGCCATTTTTGAGGCAAGGCTTAAAGCCGCATAATTTGGAAAACCCAACAGATGCGCTTCTTCATCTCTTAAGCGAAGTTGAGCAAGCATATTGGCGGTGTTATCCCAAGCGGTCTTGCCATGGCCAAACTGTGGAGCAAGCTCCGATGAACGCGTAATGTAGGCCTCATACATTAATTTCCGTAAGGCGCGGTTTTCTGAGTACTGCATGACAGGGTAATAAGAAGGAAAGTGAAGGGTCAATGCCCATCCCTGCAGATTCTTTTGTTGTGCGTGTTCAGCGGCGGCGGCAATCGCATCCTCAGGAAGTCCTTTTAGCTGAGTCTCATCTAGAACAATATGCATAAAGCCATCGGTAGCATCTAGGACGTGATCTGAGAATGCCTTACTTAATGTTGCTTGCTCATCCTGAATCTGAGTAAAGCGTGGTTTATCTACTTCTGCTAATTCAGCGCCACCTAAACGAAAATCCCTCAAAGAATTTTCAATTACCTTTTTTTGATCAATGCTCAGATGTTTAAAAGCTTCGCTTTCACTGAGGGCTTTAAATTTTTTATAAAGAGTTAAGTTTTGACCAAGACTAGAAAAGAAAGCCGTAACCTCGGGTAGCATCTCGCCATAGGCCTCTCGTAATTGCGGGGTATCTGCCACGCTATTGAGATGAGATATAACGCTCCAAGACCTTCCTAAGGATTCGGTAGCATCCTCAAGTGGCTCTGCCAAGGCATCCCAAGAGGGCGGAGTGCTCGGGTTGGTAGCGTGCTGGACGGCAAGTTCAGCCTGTTCAAGCAAAAAGTGGATTGCTGGTGAAATGTGCTCAGGCTTTACGTCGGAGTACAAAGCAATACCACGCCCGAATAAAATTAAGGGGTTTTTTTGCAAAGGGGGGATAGCTTGTGTTGTGGCTTTTGTAGTCATCCCTCTAGCTTAATGGACTACGGCAAATTATGCTAACAAGCGGTGCCAATGGAAGCAACAAGCCTTATGGTTTTGATGCTTTTTCAGTGGCTTCCAAAGTGTTCATAAGCAACATTGTGATGGTCATTGGACCAACACCGCCTGGCACGGGCGTAATCCATCCCGCTATGTATTTGGCCGTATCAAAATCAACGTCCCCGCAGAGTTTGCCATCTGGCAAGCGGTTGATACCAACATCAATCACTACTGCACCAGTTTTCACCATATCTCCAGTAATCATCTTGGGCTTACCGGTAGCTACCACTAGAATGTCGGCGTCTTTTGTATGGTGTGCAAGATCCCGAGTTTTGCTATTGCAAATAGTCACGGTTGCCCCAGCTTGTAAAAGCATCATTGCCATGGGTTTACCAACGATATTAGAGGCGCCAACAATTACGGCTCGAGCACCTCGAATTGGGTAATCTATACTTTCTAAAATCTTCATGCAGCCATAAGGGGTGCAGGGTCTGAATTCAGGATGACCAACCATGAGGGCACCAGCATTAGAGACATGAAAGCCATCAACATCTTTTTGGGGGGCAATCGCTTCCAGAATACGTTCGGTTGAGATGTGCTCAGGCAATGGTAGCTGCACTAAGACCCCATGAATAGATGGGTCAGCATTAAAGGTTGCAATACGAGCCAATAACTCTTCTTCGCCAAGCTCAGCATGGTAGCGTTCTAATACCGAATGAAAGCCAACATCCTCACACGCTTTAACTTTATTGCGAACATAGACTTGGCTTGCTGGGTTGTCGCCAACCACAATTACCGCTAAACCAGGTCGAACACCTTTTGCAGTCACAATCGCACCGCGTGCAGCAATTTCCGCGCGCAGTTTTTTTGAAAGGGCGTTTCCGTCGAGAAGCTGGGCAGGCATGTTGGTATTAATTTGGCTGTGGATCAGATAATGCTAGTCGGAGGAGGTCGGCAACTGTATTAACATTTAGCTTTTCCATGATGTTTGCACGATGGGCTTCAACGGTTTTGATGGAGATGCCGAGGTCATCAGCAATTTGCTTGTTTAGGCGACCCGCAACGATGCGCTCAAGCACTTGGCGTTCACGGCCAGTTAATTTACTCAGTAAACTTTGAGTGATTTTGCGCTGGCTTGCTTGGGAATAAGCTATTCGAGCCTTTGATAGCATCCGATCCACTAAAGTACATAAATCATTTTCTTTAAATGGTTTTTCAATGAAGTCTACTGCACCACGCTTCATTGTTGACACTGCCATGGAGACATCACCATGACCAGTAATGAATGCCACTGGCATCGGTAAGTTCTCGCTGATCAAGCGTTCTTGTAGTTCAAGTCCAGACA
>CAIMZP010000112.1 GCA_903846025.1 uncultured beta proteobacterium
CCATCCCAGTCCTTAATCTCAAAAATAAGCTCAACCATGCTGCATGTATCCATGGAGATAGATTTACCTGAAAGATAGGATGCCAAGCCAGATATTTCAGGGTTATGACCAACAATTAGAAGGCTATTGATTTTATTAGCGGTGCTGGCGATAAGATTCAATATAGCTTCCACATTGGAGGAATATAAATGCCCTTCAATCGTAATATTATTTTTTTTGTAACCCAATCCTTTTGCCACCAATTGAGCTGTTTCAATCGTGCGCATTGCAGGGCTTGTAAGAATTCTATCAAATCTAAAAGATTTTTTGAGTAAGTTCTCACCTAGGCGCCTAGCATCCTTTAGGCCTTTTTCTGATAAGGGTCTATCCTTGTCCTCGTAAAGAATGCCTCCTTCCACAGCCTTTGCGTGACGTAAGAGGTAGAGGGACTTTAAGGACATATTAGGATCTAGATTTTCTCAGAGTAAATGCGACGTACAAATAGTGACTAATAGTTTCGCCTGAAAGATATGGATAAACCCTAATGGAATTGTCCCAACTTTTCTACCAGTTCAGATAATTTTGAAATAGATAAAAGTGACTCACTTTGATCCATTTCAACATCCAGATCTTCCCAATTAAATTCCACTGAGAAATGGGAGGATTCGATAATGAGCTCATAGCTAGATGATGCTTTGGCGGATGTTGTATTAACCATTTCAAGGATGGGCATTTCTACCGATGCAATAGCCTCTAATATTGAGGTCACCTCGGCAAAAGTGAGTTCGCGAGAATGGAGTACATCATCGGTTCGCTTTACTGAGAGTGTCGATTCTTTATCAATTGTGATTTCATACTGATTGATTCCTAATTCAACCCAAACAGTTAATTCAAGGGCAATAGGATATCTGTTCATTTAATCCACCTCGTCAGTTAAGGATTCATTGAAACGTTCTATATGGGGCTTTAATTTAGCCTCTAATTGCGCCGACTTACCCTGTTTATTCCTATAGACGCAATTTTCAGAATGATTTTCTAATAAGCCAAAGATTATGGTTGTAGGTATCTTGCAGAAGATGCAACGATAGGCATGCTGATAGTCATCAATTTTCTCTTGGGGGTAATCAATATAAAAAGATTTCACGGGGCACCCTTGATGAATGGGAAGTAGTAAAAGTAATCTTACCCCCAATAAACCGATGGAACAGCATAAATTAGCCAACAAAGCTCAAAAATTGATAGCCCCAAACAAAGTCATGATCATCTGATTGGCATGGCCCATTGCTAGGCTATTAAAATTCGTGACCTATTATTTTTTTGCTGCTGCTGCTGGTGCTGGTGGTGGTGTTGGACTTGAGCCCTGCGGAAGTCTTGGAGGTGCTGGGGTAGATACGCCAGAGGGAACCTGCTTGCTTGGGGTATATTTCGAAGTCGTAGGCGAGGATGGTAAAAAGGGATTAACACCCAACCCAGCCGAAAAGGCGGGGACGGCAAAAAGGAAACAGGAAGTCACTCCGAGAAAAATCTTCATAACCGCTAAGGATAGACTAAATTGGTCAAGCGTGCACGCTAAGTTATTGATGTAAATCAATAATTAATCAATATCCCAACAATTCAATTAACTGAAGAGATTGGTGCTTTTGGAGCGCTTCCAGCGTCATGGCTATGTTTCAGAGAGTAGCTTGCCTGGGCTAGAAGTCGATATCGACTATCACTCACTTTAGAAATCAAAACTGCCTTGTAGCGCTCCCTCTGAAGCCACTCAATAACACCAACAGCAAGCAAGGCAATTAAGATGTAAGAGGCGAAAACAAAGGCATCTTGAGCTGTTGGTAGGTCAAAAGAGTCAAATGGAGGGATAAAAAAGAAAAAGGCCAGCGGGATGGATAGGACAATAGTCAAAAGACTGGGAATATAGCCGTAAATAAGGGCGATAATAATCGTGTTTAAGATAAAAAATGTCATTGGAAGGGCCCCTTCTAAAAAAGGGTGCAAAGTGTATCGAATGCAAAAAGAAATAAATACGCCAACAATGGCGAAGTAAAAGCCTGAAAAGCCTGGTTTTGACCATCTTCTTACATTTTTAAGCTGCATCAGCAATAATCACTCTTTAAATTAAACGCGACAAATTCAGGATTTGAATGACTAACGAGTCAAATACAGAACACTTCGAGGCATTCTATCAAGGCTCAAGCAATCATGTAGTTATTTTGCTGCCTGGTCTTTGCGGCTCTGAATTAGAGATGGGAGTGATTCCCAAGCTAATACGTCAATCTGGGCACACTTTAGTTGTGCCGCGAATACCAGGGTACTCTGCCCACACTGGCCTAACTAGCTATATGACATGGATCGATTTTGTTGATCATTTGGTGCTGGATTTACTAAAAACGCACCATTCAGCGTCTATTGTGGGGCTTAGTATGGGCGCTACTCTAGCGCTGGCAGTAGCCGAGCGAAATGAACAGATTCAAAGTTTGGTTATTTTGGCGCCCGTGCTTGTATTTGATGGTTGGTCCATACCCTGGTATCACTCACTACTATCCTTGGCTTATCGTATGGGGTTCCGAAATTGGCACTATATGGAAAAAGCTCCTTATGGCGTGAAAAATCCTGAATTGCGGCGACGTATTGAGAGAGCCGTAAAGTCAAATATGGTGAGCGAACTTGGTGCAGCTCACCTTCCAGCTAGGCATATATGCGAATCCTTAATGCTCGCTTCAAGTGCCAAAAAAGGTCTAAATCAAATTTATGCCGATCTACTTATTATTCATTCCATTGATGATGAGACTGCCTCACCAAAGAATCCGGAAATGATTTTAGAGCTCGCGTCTTCTGAGACAAAAAAAATAATATGGCTGGGCAATTGTTATCACATGATTACTGTTGACAACGAAAGAGAGATTGTTGCCAATGAAACCAATAGCTTTATAAATCAAACTCTTGATGCGGCCCTATCAGCGGAAAGGCATAGCCTTCAGAATGCTGATTTGGTGATAAAACTTCGCGAGCCTAGAAAAATTGATTAAGCTATATAAAACCAGTTGTTACTCTATTGGCATATTTGCTTTTATCCACATTGGAATAGTCAGCGCCCAGTCTCTTCCGCCATTTAGCGATAATAATGAGCGCTATAAGCCAATAATAATTTCTACCTTTTTGGATGAAGTGAATTCCAACAATGGCACTTTAAAAGTAAGAAGATTAGGCGCGGATTCTGCCACTGCAATATCTCAGCGTGCTGGAAACTTATTGTTAAGTCCAATCATTACCTATGCACGCGGCAGTATGTATACGCAATCACCATATGTCGGCTACAACAATCCATCTTCCAATACATTAGGAGCCATGGTAACTGTTGAAGGTTGGGGTAAGCGCTCCGCTCGGGAAGCTCAAGCACTAGCTGAAGCAAACCGCTTAAATACAGAGATGATTACCGAATCAAAGACTATTGAAACCGAAGCTATCTTTGCCTATATTGATGCGTTGAGAACAAAATTATTATGGCAATCCTACCAAGAGGCGATTATTGATTTGGCTTCATATCAATCACCCTTGGCCAAAAAAAATATATTAGACTTTAAAGATATCCAAAAAGTTTTAGAAAATGACCTTAAATTTTATGCATATAGTTTAATTAATTATTTAGGAAAATCAGAAAACGAGTTGCCGCTACCCATTGGAACCCTCAATCTCGAGCCCAAGAGTTTTCAAATCTCTGAATTAATTTCGCAAGCAAATTCAAATAGAGCTGACATCACATCAACACAAGCGGCTATTGAATCTGCCTCAGCTAATTTAGAGGTTATTAAAGCAAGTAAAAATATTGATGTTATGCCTGGTATTTATTACTCTGAAACCCCTCCCTATTCATCTTCTGGAACGAGCTATGGCTCACAAAAGTCATTTAGTTTTATAGTGTCAGTCCCTCTTTCAAATGCTTTATTTAATGATTCGGATGTATTGAGCGCAGTAAATGCTCAGACTCAGCAGGAAATAATGCTTCAAGCAACAAAAACTAAAATTATTACAGAGCTAAATCAGACCTATTTGCAATATCAATCAGCAAAAAATCGCTTGGAAAGCTCCAACAAGGCATACCAAACAGCTAAAGACCAAAAAAATAATGGCATTACAGGCGTGCTTGCATTTAGAGAGGCTCAAGGCGAATTATTTGATGCAAGAACTATTCATGCCAAGACTCTGATACTCTTGCAGCGTCTAAGTGGTGATTTTCAAGTACCAAAATTTAACTAGGGAAATTCAAATGAAAATTAGTTTTTTTATGTCCACTAAAAAGATGTTGGTAGTCCTATTTCTTTTGCCATTAGCTGCTCCAGCCCTAGTATTTGCTAATGTCATCGTGAAAACAACTCCAGCCATTGTCCAGGCAGCTCCAAAGCGTGTTGAAAAGACGCCTTCTGTCACGCCTTTGATGCAGCAAAATATTATGAAGCCCTCCTCCCAAAATATCTCATCGAGTGGCGCGAAATATTTCGGTAATACAAAATCCGTTTCCCCAACCCCGGGCCCCACTACTGTCAACACCAATCTAAAACCTGGTGAGCCCAAACAAGTAAATCAAGTCAGCCCTACCGATACATCAAGCTTTATCAATCCACCACCCGTCAATAATTAGTTTTTACTGAGCGAAAAAAAGCCCGAATTAACGGGCTTTTTTTGTCACTAATTTTGGCGGAACGGACGGGACTCGAACCCGCGACCCTCTGCGTGACAGGCAGATATTCTAACCAACTGAACTACCGCTCCAGAAAACTTCGAGTAATACTTTTTACTTATTACACTTACAAAAAACTGGCGTCCCCAACGAGATTCGAACTCGTGTACTCACCGTGAAAG
>CAIMZP010000113.1 GCA_903846025.1 uncultured beta proteobacterium
ACTGGCGAAGATTCAGCCAGAGGCCATTGCTAATCTTGCCCGGAGTGCTGATTTGTTGGCAGAGTCGCAAAAGTTACTCGATCGCATGGCAGAACTAGATGGCAAATTCATTCTCAAAGAAGGTAATTTAAATCTAAGGCCTCTCCTTACATTAGCTAAACAAGACCTATCTGCCGCCAATAACTTAATGCGGTATTGGCTCAAGTTAAATGGCCTGGCTATGCCTTCTCAGGAGCGTTTGGAGTCTTGGTGGAAAGATCTTGCCAAAGTAGGAGCAGATGCCAATCTGGAATGGGTCCACGATGAGGCAAGTCTGCGTCTATGGCGCGGCATCTTACAAGTTGCCAGAGCGGAATCAGGTCAGTGGATCTTTAAGGCAGTATCAACGGCTGGTAAAGAGCTGGGATTGGATGCGGCTTTTGTGAAGGAGGCGCAAGCCAAGGGTCAGGTTGCCGTGCGATTGCGAGAGGGCTCTGAAAAGATCCAGATTAAACCCAATAGCCCCCGCAAAACTCTCAAGAACCTTTTTCAGGAGGCTAATGTGCCACCGTGGCAACGTCAGGCACCCTTACTCTATATCGGCAAGGAGCTGATTGCTGTGGCTGGAGTGGGGGTGAGCCACCCCCATTTAAAGAGTTCCGGTAAGAGAGTCTTCCCTCAGTGGATTGAGTAGCGATAGTGCAGGGATAAAACCCTGTAAAATTACCCCTTTTTAGATCCAAGGGAATTGCATTCCCTGTAAATAGACGGTTTTTTTATGGCTCTTATTGTTCATAAATATGGTGGTACCTCCATGGGCTCGGTTGAGCGCATTGGCAATGTAGCCAAGCGCGTTGCCAAATGGATACGTGCAGGTCACCAGGTAGTGGTTGTGCCATCGGCCATGTCGGGTGAAACCAATCGCTTACTAGGTCTTGCCAAAGAAATTAACCCTCATGCAAAACCTCGTGAGCTCGATCAAATTGCTTCAACTGGCGAGCAAGTCAGCTCTGGCTTGTTGGCTTTGGCCATCATGCGCGAAGGCATTGATGCGGTAAGTTATGCGGGCTGGCAAGTAACCGTGCATACCGATTCCGCTTTTACAAAAGCACGCATTAAAAGTATTGATGATAAGAAGATCCTCGGCGATCTCAATGCTGGCCGGGCCGTTGTGGTGACAGGCTTTCAGGGCGTTGATCCTGATGGCAACATTACGACTTTAGGTCGTGGCGGA
The DNA here is from genome assembly GCA_903846025.1 of uncultured beta proteobacterium. Classification (GTDB taxonomy): domain Bacteria; phylum Pseudomonadota; class Gammaproteobacteria; order Burkholderiales; family Burkholderiaceae; genus Polynucleobacter. Next base: position 1,214 of record CAIMZP010000113.1, read on the forward strand.
TCTGATACTTCAGCAGTAGCTATAGCTGCAGCGTTAAAAGCAGATGAGTGTTTAATCTATACCGATGTTGATGGTGTTTACACCACCGACCCTCGTGTGTGTGAAGATGCGCGCCGTCTGGATAAAATCACTTTTGAAGAGATGCTGGAAATGGCCAGCTTAGGTTCAAAAGTATTGCAAATTCGTTCGGTTGAGTTTGCCGGTAAGTACAAAGTTAAAACCCGTGTTCTGTCGTCATTGACGGATCCATTGATGCCCCTTGATCAGGAAATGAAGTCGGGCACCTTGATTACATTTGAAGAGGACAACACTATGGAAGCTGCAGTTATTTCCGGTATCGCCTTTGCGCGTGACGAAGCAAAAATTACCGTATTGGGAGTTCCTGATCGCCCAGGAATTGCTTATCAAATTCTTGGCCCGATTGCCGATGCCAACATTGATGTAGATATCATCATTCAGAACCAGTCATTTGAAGGTAAGACCGATTTCACGTTTACTGTACCTCGTGCTGACTATCAAAAGGCGCTCGATTTACTCAAGAACAATGTTCAGGCTCATATCGAAGCTAAAGAGATTACCGGTGATCCAAAGGTCTCCAAGGTATCAGTTGTAGGTGTTGGCATGCGCTCCCACGTAGGGGTTGCCAGTAAAATGTTCCGCACCCTTTCGGAAGAGGGTATCAATATTTTAATGATCTCCACTAGTGAAATTAAGATTTCTGTAGTTATTGATGAGAAGTACATGGAATTGGCTGTACGCGCCCTCCATAAGGCGTTTGAGCTTGACCAAGGGTAATTAAGAAACAAATAAGTAGTCATTCAGCTGTACTTAACCCCTTTGGGCGGCGGAATCCGTTAAACTGTGGGGCGTTGTAAATGCATCAATACGGAGACGTGGCCGAGTGGTCGAAGGCACTCCCCTGCTAAGGGAGCATCGGGGCTAAAACTCTGATCGGAGGTTCGAATCCTCTCGTCTCCGCCAGCACTTTTGGCATTATTTCTTCTTTTTACTATGCGCAACATAGACTTAGCCCCCTAACCGGGGCTTTTTCTTTATCACTCCCGCTTACCAGTACGCTTACCACCCAAACAATATGTGATTGCAGATATGTGGCTAATGCAATTTAAGCTAACGATTACTCAGCACATCCTAATGGCATGGTTAATTAATTGTTGAGAAGCTAAAAACGTCCAATAGATTCAGCTAGAAAACAGAACTGTAAGAATTTGCATCAGGCCTTTGCTTATTAGGCTTATGAGCCGAGATAGTGCCGATAGTGATGAAGCACAGAGGCT
>CAIMZP010000114.1 GCA_903846025.1 uncultured beta proteobacterium
ATAGGGAGGTTTATTTTTTTAGCATCAACTCCTATTGGTTACAAGTTTTAAGTAATAACTTTAAGGGGGAATGCACTTTCCCCTTTCTCTTTTCTCTTTTCTCTTTTTTGATATTGACCACATGAAAAAATCACTCTTCGTTGCGCCTCTTGTTTGCATTGCTTTAATCAGTCTATCCGGTTGCTACCCAACATCTCTAGTTGATCAACAAAAGGATATGAATGCTGCCAAGGGTGAAGGTGATTCACTCTCAATCGGCAAGGTACAAAAAGAAATCAAGGTGGGCATGAGCTCAGCGGATGTCGTTGGAGCTCTAGGGTCACCCAATATGGTGACTACCGACGAGAAGAGGCGAGAAGTATGGGTTTATGACAAGGTCTCCACTGAGGGTATGGCCTCAGGCTCTGCAGGCCGTTCATTCCTGTGGTTTCCAGGCGATCGAAATGCCACGGTCAGCCGTACTCAGAAAACTTTAACCATTGTGATTAAGTTTGATGAAAAAGGTTTAGTGCGAGATTTCGCGTACAACACCTCTAAATTCTAATAGGCAACTTCAATGAAAAAAATCATTAGTAGCCTAACTGTTGTGGCGTTGCTTGCAGGCTGTGCTGGACAAATTCCTCCCGAAGCCTTGCAATTTCAGCCAGACAATCTAGCCAATCGGCAGATGCAATCTCGGAAGTACGACATTAAGTCCGAAAAGGAATTGCTGAGTGCCTCTTCCAATGTCTTGCAAGACATGGGATTTAACCTTGATGAATCAAATATGCCCCTAGGTGTTATTGTTGCCTCCAAAAGTAGAGATGCAACCGATGGCGGCCAAGTTGCTGGTGCGATTCTATTGGGTGTTCTTTTTGGTGCTGCTGCCGTCAATTACGATAAAACCCAAAAGATTCGAGCCTCTTTAGTTACCAAGCCCGCTGCTACCAAAGATCCGATCCAAGTTCTTGTTACCACCAAGACAGGAAAGCAAATCAAATTTGACCAGCCCGTTGAGGCATCTAATGGCTTTATTGTCAGAGTCACTTTCCAAAGAATGGTGTGGAACCAAAGAGGGGTCATGACCAAGATTGAGGGCGTCAATGACGCTGACATCTATCAAGAGTTCTACGAGAAGCTTTCTAAATCTATTTTCCTGCAGGCTCAAAATGTTGAATAAGCGCACTACCTTACGTTTCTCGCTACTATCCTTAGCAGTCATAACCACCCTCTTAACGGGATGTCAAACCATGAAAGAGCGAGTGCTGGACTCTTCAGCAGATGGCCAGACATCAGTAGAGTTGCGCGCCATTCAATCGAGATCCTTTGACACACCAGATAAGCAAAAGACCATGCGGTCCGTGATTGCCACTCTGCAAGACTTAGGCTTTGTGGTTGATAAGGCTGATCTTGACTTGGGAAGTGTCTCCGCTACCAAGCTTAGTGGTTACGCCCTTCGCATGACAGTTTCTGTGCGCCCTGGGGCTTCAGGGAAAAATATGATTGTGCGTGCGAACGCTCAGTACAACATTACCCCTGTCACAGACCCAAAGCCATACCAAGACTTCTTTGTATCTCTACAAAAATCAATGTTCTTACAGGCGAATAATGTTGACTAGCGAGTAGTCAGTTGTGACTGCTTTAGCTGGGACCTAGTCCTTCTTATGAATACGGATGAAGTGCTCTTTATCGCCCTGGGTGTTTTTTAAGATCGCAAGGTAAGAGAGCGCTGTAATTGCGAATAAGAATAGGCCGTTAAAGTTATTAAGTACTGACATTGGGTTCTCCTTTTTGATGTCTAGAATCCAGAATATCTCGCTAAAAGCTCATGAAATGAGCTAGTAAAAGCAATCTTTGCCAATTGATCTATAAAAGTTATATACTGATCTATATCGATCAATAATTAATAGATAAAATGATAACTTGCCGACTTTCTACCATCCTAGGCGCTAACCGCATCAAGGTTTCTGACGTATGTAGAGCCACTGGTATCGCGCGTGCCACCTTAGATCGCTATTACTACGACCGGGTGAATAGCTTTGACCGCGAGGTGCTGACCAAACTGTGTGACTTCCTTCAAGTCTTACCTGGTGATCTCATTGTGAAGGTTGAGCAAGCCGATCTATTTAGCACCCCCGCTGACAGTGAAGTGAGGCTGGCATGAACGAACGAGACATGAAGTTGCTGCTCGATGCCCAAGCGCTCAAGAAGATTCAGGTCCATTACGGGGTGATGTCTCAGGGCTACATGATTGTTGCCGATGGTAAACCGCTGGAAACAGGCAAGAAAGAAACTCGGGAATTTAAAACGCTGGATGCGGCAGCCAAACTTTTATTCAAACTGGGAATTGCTGATTTTGCGGTTAAGTTGAAAACAACTGGTTAACTTACATAGACTCTAGAAGAGTAATCTTGCTTATGAATAAGTTATTTGATCAACCAGCAACGCCCAAACAAACTCTGGCTAGTCATATTAACTATGGCAATAAAGGTATCACGATCGCCTGCGGGGCTAGCTGCAACTGCAAGAATCATCTTGGTGAAACATCTAAGGTAAAGCCAGGTCTATGGGTGGGAGTGCTTAATAGACTGAAAAACCCGCTCTATAGAAGCTTGTCTAGTCGACTTCAAGATTAAGCCCATGAAAAATAAATCACCCTTGGGCGACGTTGAATATAGCGGCAAGATAGCTACTAAGACCTTTAAGCAGATAGCGCAAGAGCGACTACTCAAGTCTGCTGTTATCCCAGCATCAGAGTTAGCAAAGCAAAAACAAGAGGAATTAGAGAGGGCGAATGCCTTTACTAGGGCCGCCCTAGATGAGGAATTTGTTAATCGGACTGAGGAGTCAGTTTCACCTAACTGCCCTACCCCTATTGGTCAGAGAGTTGGGGTAGTGACTAGAGAGCCTTACGAGGAGCAGCCTTAATTACTCCACCATTACAAAAACCCCTCTGATGTTTAGAGGGGTTTTGTCTTTACCGTCTCAATATTACTGCCGAGCCAAGCGCCAAAGCGAAGTAACCTCAGCCGCTCGGGCGGCATGTAATGGATCGCTCTCATCAAATACTTTTTTATGTATTGGCCTAGTCTCTGTGCGACCCATCACTTTAAGACCGGCTTGATTAATCCAGTCAAGCAACTCTTGTCTTGATCTCAAGCCTAGGTATTCGGCTAAATCCGAGAGAATTAACCATCCCTCCCCATCCGAAAGAAGGTGGTCCTTAAGTCCATTCAAAAATCCCTTAAGCATCTGACTTTCAGGATCGTAGACTGCGTGCTCCAAAGAAGAGCTAGGCCGTGCCGGTAACCAAGGGGGGTTACAAACAATCAGCGCCGCCTCACCTGCTGGGAATAAATCTCCCTTTACTATCTGGATTTGGGGGGAGAGATTAAGACGATCAATATTTTCTTTGGCACAAGACAAAGCTCGGTCATCTAGATCTGTAGCAATGACTTGCTTGATTTCTCGCATAGCCAAAATAATTGAGAGTATCCCCGTTCCAACTCCAATATCAAAAGCAATTGAATGCTCGGCTACTGCTTTGGGCAAGGGCTCATTGCGTACTAATTCAATGTATTCGCCACGCACTGGCGAAAAGACTCCATAGTGCGGGTAAATAATCAATTTCTCACTATTACCCGCCAAAATAGGAACGCCTTTCTTATGCCATTCGTGAGCGCTAATCACACCCAAGAGCTCTCGCAAAGAAATAACATAAGGCTCATTTGTCACGCCGTATGCTTCAATGCAGGCCTGAGATACCTCAGGTGCGCGCCTTAAAGGAATCCGATGGTCAGCACCTACTTGAATCAGTAACATTCCCAGAATACGTGCGCGTTGAGACTGAGCTAAACGATAAAGGTTGAAACGATCTAAAGCACTTTTTTCTACAGTTTGACTGTTTTCTTTAATGCGCTTTATTTTTTTGGGGGGCCTATCAACCCTGCTGGCTAATGCCTGCAATAGCTGGCGCGCATTATGAAAATCACTCTTCCACAACATCGCAGTACCCTCACAGGCCATGCGATAAGCAACATCAGCGGTGAGGGTGTCGTCAACTAGAACTACTCTTTTATGCGGAGCAATCCCGTTTTCAGAATGCCATTGAGAAAGATGGGTTTGACCACTCTCTTCCCATTGAAGTAAACCATTATTCGTCATTGAGCTCATCACCCCAATCAAACCGTGAGTCGATTGCTTTGATAATCTTCGATCGCTTGCTCTATCTGCGCCTGGGTATTCATCACAAAGGGGCCATATTGCACAATAGGCTCATTCAATGGGAGTGCAGCCAATAAAATAAATTCTGCCCCGTAAGATCCCGCTTTAAAGCACACATGATCACCGCTCCCCAAAATAATTGCCGCTTGTTTTGGCGCAGAATAAAGCGAATCACCAACCACCCCATCACCTTCATATAAATATAAGAAGGCATTATGGTCAGCTGCTACAGGGTGTGAAAATTCTTGATTCGGCAAGAGATGTACATCAAGAAAAAGTGGGTCAGTAGTAATATCTCTAACGGGCCCCGCAATAGATTGACCCTCTCCTTGGAATATTCCTGCAATGACCTTCACAAAACCACCGCCCTTTAATGTAATCTGCGGAATATCCTCGACCTGAATATCTTGATAGGCAGCGTCCTTCATTTTTTCTTTTGCGGGCAGATTAATCCACAACTGAAATCCCCGCATAGCGCCGCTAACTTGCTGGGGCATCTCAGAATGAATAATGCCGCGCCCTGCTGTCATCCATTGAACGCCACCAGTTTTGAGATGACCCTGATTACCTAAATGATCTTCGTGCAACATATGCCCTTCGAGCATATAGGTCACCGTCTCAAAACCACGATGGGGATGGGCGGGAAAACCTGCAACATAATCATCGGGATCATTGGAAGAAAATTCATCGAGCATGAGGAAAGGGTCTAAACGAACCTGTTGCTGACCCAGACTGCGGCACAACTTTACGCCTGCCCCGTCAGATGTCTCGATCCCTGGAATAATATTTTCTATATTGCGAATCATGCGGTCTCTCTACTGGGTTAGAGAATGTTCTTCAGGGGTCACATCCAAAGCAATCAGAAAGCGTGACACCATGTTGTATGCAGCTATCACACTGACCAGCTCAACAGTGTCAGTATTGCCTAGCGCTTCTCGTAGCCGCTTGATTAAATCAGGATCTACTTTAATGTTACGGGTCATCTGGAATGTAAGGTCTATAGCATCCTGTTCAGTCGGATTAAATAGATCGCTTGGAAATTCAGACTGGCCTATTAAGCGTAAAGCGCTTACCTGCGCATCGGTGCCACCAGCCAATTGAAATGGGGGTGCATGATGAATAAACTCATACTCAGCGCCATTAAGAACGGCAACCCCACACATTGCCAGTTCACGTAACTTAGGATCTAAAGAAAGATTATTGCGGATCTCCCCAATAAAATGATTCCAACCCTCAGCAATTGGCACACTGTGTAAAAGCATGCGATCTAAGTTAATGAATTGGCCGCCGCGTCTCTTTCGAATCGCGGCAACCAACTCAGCTGGCTCAGCTAGATCTATGGGTTGATAGGGAATTAAACGTACAGACATGTTCGCCTTATTGACTAACTTCTTTAATATTGTTCTGAATTACAAACTTGCCCCATATGGCAATTTGTTTGCCGATAAAATCGCGGAGGGTATCTGGGCCTCCAGCAACAATTTCAATCCCTTGCGCATTAAATTTACTCGCCACCGCTGGAGTCTTTAAAGCTTTAGTCACAGCCTGGTTCATGGCGTTGACAATCGCTGAGGGTGTTTTACCAGGGGCTAGGATTGCCCACCAAGCGGGCGCATCAAAGCCTGGGAAACCACTTTCAGCAATCGTGGGTACTTTTGGCAACTGTGGTGAACGTTTGGGTGTTGTCACTACCAATGGAATGACGCCACCGCTCTCAATATGCGGCTTAACCAAAAATTCAGAGCCTACAGCCAACTCGACCTGACCGCCCAAAACATCTTGCATCAGGGGGCCGCCTCCACGATAAGGAATATGGTTCCAATCGAATCCAGCCTGTTTAGCTAAGCGCGCCATAGCGAGATGACCCAGACTACCAATGCCGATTGAGCCGTAACTAAATTTCTTACCCGCTTTAGATTGCTCAACTAATTGTTTAAAGCTCGTAATACCCGAGGCTTTACTGGCCACCAATACCATTGGCGAGGTACCAATCAAAGTTACTGGGGCAATATCTTTAATAGTGTCATAAGGGAGTTTGTCTTTGAGGCTGGGGTTAACACCATGCGTATCAAATACCACGGCAAAGGTGTAACCATCTGGTTCCGATCTTGTCATGGCGGATGTGCCAATCACTCCAGAAGCACCGCCAACGTTATCAACAATCACATTTTGTTTTAATTCTGCCTGCAAAGCAGGAGCCAAAATGCGGGCCACTTGATCAACGGACCCACCTGGCGGGAAAACCGCGATTAATCGAATAGGTTTTTGAGTCGGCCAAGTGCCTACTCCGGCACTTTGAGCCAAAACAAGGCTGCTGAGCCCAAATAAGGCGAGGCAAATAAATAGGGCTCTTTTGGCCATTTTTGATAGAAATTGCATAAAACGTCTCCTTCTGTTTAGATTAGAAGATTACCACCGCCTGCCATGGCTTGTTCGATAATGGACGGTACTGAGATAAGAGACTAAAGATGAAGCCAATTTTAAATATTGCAGCCTATTTATTTGTAAGCCTAGATGGTTTGCCTGAGTTGCGCACCAAAATCATGAATGAGTGCAACTCTCGCCAACTCAAAGGAACAATTTTACTGACTGAAGAGGGCATAAATATGTTCTTGGCAGGCAATGAACTTGAGTTGCATGGCTTCATAGAGTGGCTTCGTACCGATTCTCGCTTCAAAACTTTAGAGACAAAAGAGAGTTGGTCTGAGGATCAACCGTTTAAGAAGATGTTGATCAAAATCAAGCACGAAATTATTCGCATGAATCACCCTACTATTCGCCCTGAAGTGGGCCGTGCAAACTTTATAGCACCTAAGAAATTACAGGAGTGGCTTGATCGTGGCACCGATGATTTAGGTCGTCCCGTAGTGATGGTTGACACACGCAATGCGTTCGAAGTGGAATACGGCACCTTTGAAAATGCCCTGCACTTTAATATTCAAAAATTTACCGAATTTCCAGAAGCGATTGCTGCACATAAAGAATCACTAGCCGATAAGACCTTAGTTAGTTTTTGTACTGGTGGTATTCGTTGTGAAAAATCGGGTTTGTATATGCGCGAAATTGGCATGCAACACAGTTACCAATTGGAAGGTGGCATCTTAAAGTATTTTGAAGAGGTTGGTGCCGCACATTACCAAGGCAGTTGCTTTGTATTTGATGAGCGCGAAGCTCTAGAGCCCACCTTAGACTCTATTCCGATAGAGCACTCTATCCGCAAAAAAATGAGCGCCTAAAACTAGGCGCATCAACTCTTTTTATGTGGACTTTCCTATTAGGTTAAAGTGCTCGACCACTGGTGGCTTAACAAAGAATGGGCCCACAATGTTGCGCCAATCAGCAAAGGCATCTGACCCGCGAAAATCAATCGTATGATTTTCCAATGTGTCCCAATAAATCATCAGCAAATAGCGCGCTGGGGTTTCTACACTATGGTTAACTTTAAAACCACGAAAGCCTTGAGATTTCGCAATGACTGTTTCAACCCCAATTAAAATCGCTTTTTCAAACTCCGCATTTTTTGATGGGTCAATTTCAATGTCACAATGTTCCAAAATCATAGGTCTTCTCTCATCAAAAAAATAATTGGCTGTTAATAGTAAACTGCGCTTGCAACTGTGGATTAATAAATAAAAAAATAACCTGGACTAGAGACATGTCTGACTCACCTCATCACAATTTATCAATTTTTTTATCATCAGTACTATTTAGCACTCTAGGACTGATGAGTAGCTTTGCTGCAACTGCACAAAATGCCAACGATGCCTACCCAACCAAACCGATTAGATTAATTGCTCCTGTTGCAGCTGGCGGAGGATTGGATAATATTGCTAGAGCTGTAGCGGAGCGCTTATCCAAAGGATTGGGTCAAAGCGTGATTGTCGACAATATAGGTGGTGGTGGTGGCGCCATTGCTGCCCAAGCAACAGCTAAAGCCACACCAGATGGTTATACCCTCATGATTGCCTACGTAGGGACTCATGGCACCAATCCAGCGGTAAGAAAGATGCCTTATGACGCAATCAAAGATTTCACTCCCATTGGCATGATAGGAGCAACCCCCAATGTTCTAATTATTAATCAGAACGTTCCCGCAAAAAATCTGTCCGAATTTATTGCTTACGCTAAGAAGAACCCAACTAAATTGAGTTATGGAAGCTCTGGTCCTGGAACCCTTACTCATCTGGGCATGGAGCAATTTAAACTAGCTACAGGAATATTTATGGTTCATGTTCCCTATCGTGGAATTGGGCCCGCATTTACCGATCTTTTAGGCGGTCAAACAGATGCCATGCTTCCCACATTATTTGCATCCATTCCATATATCAAAACAGATCGTATTCGCGCCTTAGCGGTTACAGGTCAGAAACGCAGTCCAGCTGAACCATCCATTCCTACCTTTAAAGAATTGGGCTATTCGGGTTTTGATGGCCAACAGTGGTACGGAATCTCCGGGCCAGCAAACCTCCCGGTACCGGTAGTCGCTAAAATTAATTCAGAACTCAATAAAGTTCTTTCTAGTCATGAGTTCTCAGAAAAGATGTCTAACGAAGCGCTCACATTAATGCCGATGACACCCCAACAATTCGGAGCCTACATTAAAGATGATATTGCGCGGTGGACAAAGGTTGCTAAAGAACGGCATATCGAACTTGACTAACAAACTCTTTATTCATTAATAAAACCTTTATTTCATATTAGGAAAACGCATGTCCCATACCATTGCCGTAGCAGCCGATCTCAATGCTCCACCAGTCACTAAGATCCTTGCAGAGTTTGTAAGCTCACACCCCAGTAACGGCTGGACCGCCGAAGTCGAGCATGAAGCGCATCGCACTTTCTTAAATTGGATGGGTTGCGCAATTGGCGCTGCCAACCATGAAAGCGTGGAATCCTCCTTGGGAGCTATACAGGAGTTTCAGCCTGCGCCTCAAGCAAGCATTCTTGGTCGCAAAGATAAAGTAGACATGGGAGGTGCAGCGTTGATCAATGGCATCAGCTCACACACCTTTGACTTTGATGACACCCATCTAAAAACAGTAATTCATCCTGCAGGACCAGTAGCCTCGGCTATTTTAGCTTTGGGTGAGCATATCAATGCTAATGGTCGTCAAATGATTGACTCATTGGTATTAGGTATTGATGTCGCGTGTCGCGTGGGCAATGCAATGTATCCCGATCATTACCTTCGGGGTTGGCATATTACTGGCTCGACAGGGATGCTGGGATCAGCTGCAGCGTGCTCACGTTTGATGGGCTTAAATCTGCAACAAACTACGATGGCTCTTGGGATTGCTTCCTCCCAGCCGATTGGTATGCGTGAACAATTTGGAACAATGACTAAACCCTTTCACCCAGGTGGCGCTGCACGTGCCGGACAGCTCTCGGCACTATTGGCCAAGCATGGCTTTACCGCGAGCCCAAAAGCCTTGGAGGCGGGTCGGGGCTTTATGCAAACGGTGTCCACCAAATGTGACTGGTCTGAAATTGAACATAATCTTGGCAAAATATTTGAAATCTCTCTTAATACTTATAAGCCATTTGCATGTGGCATTGTGATTCACCCGGCAATTGATGCCTGTTCTCAATTGCGAGCAAAAGGCGTTAGAGCTGAAGATGTCGAGCGTATTGAATTACGTGTGCATCCCCTCGTTCTCGAGTTAACCGGTAAAAAAACTCCGAAGGATGGCCTTGAAGGAAAGTTTAGCGTTTATCACGGTTGTGCCGTTGGATTAATCTTTGGTCAAGCTGGTGAAGGTGAGTATGCTGATGACATCGTCAATCGCGCTGATGTCGTAGCATTGCGCGCAAAAGTCAATGCGACAACCGATACTTCGATCAGCGAAGCCTCTGTCGATGTAAAAGCTATTTTAAAAAATGGTGAAGAAATAGCTATTTTTGTTAAAAATGCCATTGGCTCTGTTGACAACCCAATGAGTGACGCGCAGCTTGAACAGAAGTTTAGTAACCTAGCTGAGCCCGTTATTGGCAAAGAAAAAACACGTGAATTAATTTCAACACTTTGGAACCTAGGTCAGGCTCAAGATCTTAAACATATCCTTAGTCTTTGCAAACCAGGCTAATTAAAAAATTATTACTATTTATGACCCAATTACCTAATATTGTTATTCTTGGAGACTATGAGCGCGCACTACGCCGATTCTCCCAGTGGGATAAGCTGGACCAAGAAGCCAAGCTAACTATTTATCACGAACCTTTACGAGATGAGGCTTTATATCAAGTCGTAAAGGATGCTGATGCCATTGCTATCGTACGAGATCGCTCGCCATTTAATGAGGCCATGATTGCGCGCTTACCAAAGCTGAAATTTCTCATGTTTACGGGTGAACGAAATGGCACTTTGGATGCGGCGGCACTAGTTTCCAGAAATATTCCCATGGGATGCACCCCTGGGGGACCCTCTAAAGAAACTACCGCTGAATTAACTTGGGCCCTAATTTTAGGCGCATCAAAAAACCTCATTAAACAAAATCGTCTGATCTCTAACGGTGGGTGGCGTGATGAACTATCTCTTCTTCCCATGCTCTCAGGTGAGCGCCTAGGAATTATGGGGCTTGGAGCTATTGGTAGTCGCGTTGCTCGAGTAGCAAAAGCCTTTGGGATGGAAGTGGTTGTCTGGAGTCCACGCATGACACCTGAACGTGCAGCCAGCGAAAATGCGACATCGGTTAGTCTTAATGAATTGCTCAGCACCTCAAAAATTATCACCATGCATCTGGTTGCCGGTCCTGGAACCAAGGGAATTATTAGCGCCGATCAACTCGCACTCATGCGTTCCGATGCTATCTTGGTAAATACTTCTCGTTCCGCTCTTATTAATATGAGCGACCTTCTAAAAGCCCTCAAAGCCGGTCGGCCAGGGCAAGCAGCTGTTGATGTATTTGATGTAGAGCCACTCCCAAACAACGATCCCTTGCGTAACACTCCAAACTTACTGGTAACTCCTCATTTAGGATTTATTGCGGAACCGATCTTTGAGATCTTTTCTAAAGGCATCACAGAGACATTAGAGGCTTGGATAGATCAAAGAGCTATACCTCATCCTTTTAAACCATAATTATTTTGAAGACGCTTTCTTCCAAACAGCTTTTTATCGGGTTTAGTAAAATCGGTCTGTCGGGTTTCGGTGGCGTACTTCCATGGGCACGTCGAACGATTGTTGAGCAAGAAAAGTGGTTGAGCTCAGATGAGTTCAACGCCATGATAGGGATCTGCCAAATTGTTCCCGGTCCAAATATTGTCAATTTAGCAGTCTGTGTAGGTAGCAAGTTTGCTGGTATCCCTGGCGCCCTGTCGGCAGTACTAGGTCTCATGTTAGGCCCTAGTGCAATTGTCATTATTTTAGGGATGCTTTATGAGCAATACAGCTATCTGCCTGCTATTCAGGGAATGCTACTGGGCATTTCAGCAGTTGGTATTGGATTAATTGCTGGAACGGGACTCAAAATGATGCGTAACGAATTCAACTATCCACCAATGTTGATCGTAGTTGCATTTACCGTCCTTGCAGCTGGCTACTTTCATTTGGGCTTGGGCTGGGTAGTGCTGATAGCGACGCCCATAGCACTTTATCTTGCGTGGAAAAAGTCAGGAAAAGCATGAGTGTATTGATTAGCCTATTCCTAAAGTTGTCAGCCTTTTCTGCACTCGCATTTGGGGGAATTAATGCCCTCTTACCCGCCCTTTATGACCTTTCAGTAACTCAGGAGCATTGGCTGAGTAGGCAGACCTTTACCGATTTCTTTGCCATAGCCCAAGCAGCGCCCGGACCTAACCTCATGACAGTGACGCTGATTGGCTGGCACGTTAGTGGGATTATTGGCGCAGTAGTTGCATCGGTGGCAATTTGCTGGCCATCGTCCATCATGGTGTATTTTTTACAAAACTACATTAACAATATGAAAAACCCAAGAATGCAAAGGGCAATTCAATTTGCTGCAAGCGCTCTCGCGGTTGGCTTGGTCCTTGGATCGGCATGGAACATCTCCAGTCAACTAAATCAACACCTGACCGCTTATGCACTAACATTTTCTGCAATTATTGTGGTGGTATTTACTCGTTGGCATCCGCTGTACTTAATTGGGATTGGCGGACTTCTTGGGGCGTTGGGTTTTATTTAAGCTCGGAATCTACATAAGGAATTAATGTGAGAACTTCCCCATGTCACGCAAGGTATTTACTCATACTCGCCATCCTTTTGGCACCACTTACCTCGACTGCACAGTCTGATTACCCAAGCAAACCAATTAATCTTATCGTGCCTTATGGTGCTGGAGGTAACGCAGATTCTCGCAGTCGGCAAATAGCTCAAAAGATGAGTCAGACATTAACGCAAGTCATCATTGTCGATAACAAGCCTGGTGCTGGCGGAAATATTGGGACTGAATTTATTGCACGGGCTGCACCAGATGGTTACACCATCGGCATGGGCAACTTTGCGCCAATGGCAGTGAATAAGACTTTATTCGGCAATTTACGTTACACCCCCGAAACAGATTTAAGCCCTATCGTATTGGTTGAAAAAGGACCGCTAGTATTGGTTGTTAACCCCAGCTCTCCTTATAAAACCATTCAAGATATTGTGAGTGCTGCCAAAGCAAAACCAGGAGTTCTGACCTTTTCTTCAGGGGGTATTGGTGGCAGTCACCAGCTCTCGGGCGAACTGTTTCAGCAAGCTGCTGGCATTCAAATGATTCATGTTCCTTACAAAAGTGGTTCAGCTGCACTCACGGACTTAATGGGTGGCAATGTCGATATGATGTTCGATCAAATGTACTCTGCAGTACCTAGCATTAAAGCTGGCAAGCTTCGTCCGATTGCCATCACCAGTAAAAAGCGCTCACCCTTACTACCTTTGGTCCCCAGTTTCTCTGAAGCAGGCTATCCCAAGGTAGAGGTGCTTAATTGGCAGGGCTTAATTGCCCCCAAAGGAACACCAAAGCCAATTATTGATAAGTTAAATGCTGCTGCCAATGAGGCTTTAAGAGATCCACAACTCAGAGACTTAATGCTGTCTCAAGGCAACGAAATTGGGGGAGGCACTCCAGCAGAATTCGGCGCTTTAATTAAATCAGAATCTATCAAATGGAGCGCCGTGGTCAAGGCTGCAAACATTAAGCCGGAGTAGAGCAATACTGGCTGACGACTTATTTGAGCGCTTGATAGCTCAAAATGCCCAAGAAGGTTAGAGCCAAAGAGCCTATTAGGTGCAGGAGAGCTGTTCCAAGCGCCCATGTCACTTCACCACGCTGCATAAATCCAACCACCTCTGCAGAGAAGCTGGAGAAGGTGGTGAGGCCACCTAAAAAACCTGTAACGATGAGTAACTTCCACTCTGGAGAAAGGTCTGGATTACTGCCAAAAAAAGCTACGGCAATACCAATTAAATAGCCGCCCACCATATTCGATATAAAGGTACCCAGCGGCAAAGTCGCAGTAATACCCGCAGTTGCCAAGTTAAAGCCCGCTCTAAGTAATGCGCCTAAACCGGCACCAAAGAAAATTGCAAGAATTGAAAGCCACATAATTAATTACTCTATTGAATGGAAAAACTCAGCATGCTGATAGAACCCATCTCCAGGCCATCAATAACTACTTTGGCCTGCTCACCTTCTTCTTGTAAGGCAAGTGCATATAGTGCAGGCCAATAATGTTCCGCAGTAGGAATTGCCAAAAAAGCGGCATCTCCATAGCGCTCCCAATGAATCAATGACTCATGATGATTAGCCTGCATCTCCGAAATAAAAAACTCATTGAACTTGATAGCCCAAGGATAAGGCTCCGCACCCTCCTCCCAATGAATAGTTCGAAGATTATGGACAATATTTCCACTGGCCAAAATCAAAGTATTTTCATCACGCAAGGGGCGCAATTGTTTCGCTAACTCATAATGCTCTTGCGCAGATTTTGAACCATCTAAGCTCAGCTGCACTACGGGGACGTCGGCATTGGGGTATAAATACTTTAGCACAGACCAGGCACCATGATCAATACCCCATTCGTGCTCTTCCAGCACCACCGGCACATTTAATAACTCTTGAACACGATCAGCCAATGCTGGACATCCTGGTGCTGGATATTGAATATCAAAGAGTGCCTGAGGAAATCCACCAAAGTCATGGATGGTTTTGGGTTTTGCCATTGCGGTTACCCAGGTGCCACGAGTAACCCAATGGGCTGAGATCACCAAGATAGCGTCGGGACGCTGAAGTGAGTTACCTAAAGATCCCCAGGCCGCTGTATAACGATTGGGCTCGATGGCGTACATCGGACTGCCATGACCAGTGAATACTACGGGTTGGCGGTGAGCAGTCATGAAATGCTAATTAACCGAATACATAACCAATATGTGCTGCAACAAGTGCAAACAAAATAGCCAAACTAGTAGCGGCTGCTAACATCACGATTAAAGTAATGATCTTTTTATTGATCTCTTCTTTAGATTCTTTCTGCCATTCGTTCATGCTAAATCCTCTTTAAACACATTGATTAGTAAGGGCAATTATCCACTATCGGCCGCGTCCAGCCTTACGCATCATAGCTTTTCCACCGCCAAAACCTGCCTGAGGGCGTCCGCTTGGTCCTGATGGGCCTTTTGGAGCTAGTGGGCGTACTGGTGATTTAACTAAAGCGGGCTTGGCTACTGCTTTTGATTCAGATTTCTTTTCGTCGGGCACTTTCTACTCCTTTGGATATCATATTGCCATGATTACTGACTATTCTATCCAAGCCGTTGCAATAAATGCGATTCCCTTGATTTTTGCCATCACTATTCACGAGGCCGCCCATGGATATGCTGCGCGCCAATTTGGTGACAACACAGCCTATGTGCTGGGACGAGTCAGCCTTAACCCCGCAAAACACATAGACCCAGTAGGGACTATTTTCATTCCCCTCATGCTGATATTGGCTGGCTCACCCTTTCTGATTGGGTATGCCAAGCCAGTTCCAGTGAACTATGGACGACTACGCAATCCCAAAATAGACTCAATCTGGGTAGCTTTAGCTGGGCCAGGCTCTAATTTTATCCAGGCGCTAATTTGGATGGCTCTTTGGATAGTCTTCCAAGGCATTCAATTAGATGAGCCCTTTTTTACTGCTATGGCAAAAGCAGGTGTTATGTGGAACATCGGATTGTTAGTTTTTAACTTACTACCTATCCCACCATTTGATGGAGGACGCATCCTATCCGGCCTTCTGCCAACCCGCCAATCATTGGCACTAGATAAGCTTGAGCGCTGGGGATTCTTTATTGTTCTCGCACTTGTTTTTACTGGAATTATTGGCAGTTTATGGATGGATCCCTTGAGTAGTTTTTTCTTGGAGATAATCAATATCATCATGATCCCATTGCGGATGATTTTTTAATCACCCATCATTAAGGATCACTCTTCTGCGGTATGCTCACCTTAGAAATCTCCAAATCCTGTCGGGCTAATCGAAAATATTCATGAAACTACATCATATTGTCTTGATTGCAGTCACCTTACTTACCGTTAGTAGCGCCGCATTTGCTCAATTTCAAAACGCCGAAAAAGCAATTGACTATCGCCAGAGCGTAATGACCGTCATTAGCACGCATTTTGGGCGCATCGGCTCAGCGATCAAGGGTGATACCCCATACAACAAAGAAGAGGTAGCAAAAAACACTGCTATTGTCGCCATGCTGTCTACATTGCCATGGCAAGCATTTGGTCCAGATACCGAGGGCGGTAAAGCTCAGACTAATATATGGTCTGATAATGCCAAATTCAAAGTAGCTGCCGACAAAATGCAGTTGGCCACAGCCAACCTCAATGTCGCCGCTCAATCCGGTGATTTAGCGAGTGTTAAAAAAGCATTTTCTGCTACAGGACAAACCTGTAAAGGTTGTCATGATGACTTTAAGAAAAAATAATTAGCCTGTAATGAAGTAACCCACAATCACCGCAATCAGGCTTAGTAGCAACAAAGCAAGACTGCGTTGCAAGGCTCCATCCTTGGAGGCTTGATTCAGATCGGCGGGAAAATATTTTCCCTTCTCGCTGTCATTAACTTCTTTATCGCCCACTACCATCGGTGTAATTAAATCGATGTTCCGGTATTTACGGTAATAAATAATGGCGGCGATATGGAGCGCAATCAAAATATAAATCACTATTTGATTGGCATCATGAATCTCTGATAAAAAATCCACGGTCGAGCTAGAGACAAACTTAGCTAAGGGGCCCTGAAAAGCAATTTCATCATCCCCAAATAAGCCAGTAACAGCCTGAATGCTTAAAGCCAAAAGCAATGCAAAAACTGAAAATGCCCCGAGAGGGTTGTGCCCTAAATAGCGCGAGGGCTGACCGCCAAGATAACCAAGAATCCGACTACGAGTGGGGAAAAAAGAAGAAAAACGAGCATGGGTTGATCCTACAAAACCCCACACTATTCTAAAAATTAAGAGTGTCAAGATACAATAACCGAAATAGGCATGCCATTCAATTGCATTTCCGCCAATATTCACACTAATCAAGCTGCCAATAATGCAAAGTACTAGCAGCCAATGAAATGCTCTGATCGGTAAATCCCAAATTCGTATCTTTTTCTTCATCCCTTAAGCATAAAACAAGAACTCCCGTAAACTGAATAAAGTTTATGGAATCCAGCAAAGCCTTTAGAACCCTGTTGCTTTACCGTGTCGGCGCAACCTTAAGTTACCAAATCATTATGGTGGCGGTAGGCTGGCATCTTTATGAAATTACCCATAGCGTGATTTCACTAGGCTTAATTGGACTTGCAGAACTTATACCCTACTTTATCCTAGCGCTATATTCAGGTCACGCAGTAGATCACTACTCTCGAAAGCTCATCGCTGCGCTTGCATGTTTACTGCATATTGCCGTTGCTTTGTTTCTTACAACTATTGCATTGGGGTGGCTCAAACCAGCGGTTCCACTTATTTACACCGCAGTCTGTTTTATCGGTGTTGGAAGAGCGTTACTAAGACCCTCCTACCAGGCATTATTTGGACAAATTATTCCTAGAGATCAACTGACCCGTTATACAGCTTATGCTTCATCCGCCTTTCAGATCTGCGTAGTAGCTGGACCAGGACTAGGGGGGCTCATGATTGGCTTTGCGGGACTTGAATGGACTTATCTCTTAGCTGCAGTATTTGGCGCTTTTGGTTTGTATGGAATTACTTTTATTAATGTTTCTCAAGAAAAATCCAGTAATTTATCTAAGCACTTTTTGAAGAGTTTTTTGGAAGGTTTTCACTACGTTAAAAGACATGAACTCATTATGAGTATTATGGTCTTAGATATGTTTGCCGTTCTTTTTGGTGGCGCGGTTTCCATCCTTCCCGCTTTCGTTAAAGAGGTACTCAATGCGGGACCTGAAACTCTGGGAATTTTGCGCGCAGCCCCTGCAGCAGGTGCAGTGATCACTGGACTCTATTTGGCGCGACATCCCATTCTCACTGACTCTGGAAAATATCTTCTCTTATCCGTAGCCGGCTTCGGTATGGCAATCATTGCTTTTGGCCTATCAAGCCAACTTTGGCTCTGCGCATTATTTTTACTGGTATCGGGTTGTTGTGATTCTGTATCGGTAGTGATTCGTGGCAGCATTATGCAGTTAACTACACCCGATCACATGCGAGGTCGAATTAGCGCTATTAATGGGATATTTATTGGCTCCTCCAATGAATTAGGGGCACTTGAATCGGGCTTAGCTGCTAGTTTGATTGGCTTAGTACCCTCGATTATATTTGGGGGGGTAGCCACAATAGCCGTCGTTTTAATTACACATCAACTGGCGCCACACTTATATAAGCTCCACCTAAAAGATATTTCTTGAGTATCGCCCTCCTTTAGAATTAGTATTACGGATTGATTCTAGAGCTCGCATCTTTAGCCCTAGAAAATAATAAAAAATATTCAATATTTGGAGACTGGATGACCATTACCCTGCACCCCTCAACATTGCCTGCTGTATTGGCGCCTGTCATCACTCCTTTTAATGAAGATGGTAGTCCTGATGCAAAAAGATTACTTAAGCAATGTCAGTGGCTAGAGAAAAATGGGGCTGGGCAAGCCATATTCGGCACAAACTCTGAGGCAAACTCCATGTCTGCCATCCAAAAAATGAGTACCTTAAGCGCTCTGGTAGAAGGGGGCTTGGATCCTGCTCATCTAATGCCTGGCACTGGTGCGACTTCTATTGACGCCACCGTCAGCATGACTCGCCATGCTTTGAAATACAAATGTGCTGGCGTCATTATGTTGCCTCCTTTTTATTACAAAGATGTATCTGACGACGGCCTTTTTGCCTACTTTTCTGAAGTCATCCAAAAAATAGGTGACCCCAGTTTACAAATTTATATCTACAACATTCCGCCTGTTACTAAAATTAACTTAAGCCTTTCACTGCTTGAGCGCCTTGTAAAGTCATATCCAAGCACCGTCGTAGGCATTAAAGATAGTTCCGGCAATTGGTCTTATACAGAATCTGTTATTAAGCTACTAGCACCATCAGGTTTTCGCGTATACGCGGGTAATGAAAACTTTTTATTGCGTACCTTACGTGCTGGCGGTGTAGGCTGCATTTCAGCAACGGTTAACGTCAACCCTAAAGCCATAGTGCATTTAGCAGACCATTGGAGAGAGGCTGATGCCGATCAACGCCAAATCGATTTAGATCAGATCCGGGCTATTTTTGATCAATACCAAATGATCGCTGGCATGAAAACAGCTGTTGCTCATTACGGCAATAATCCAGAATGGTTGCGCGTTCGCCCACCACTAATGCAATTGAGTGGTGACCAACAGGCTAAGTTAATCAGTGAGTTAGAGAAAATAAACTTCAGCATGCCAGGGCTTTAAGAGTAGCAGAGCATTGGTCAAGTTATTAGATGCCCTGCATTGGATAACTTTTTAAGCCTCACATTCCCTTTATTGCTTGGCCTTCCTTGCTGGAATACAACCACAGTTTTCAGGAATGAGCCGCCCTTATTAGATAATTAGGCCGTGAAGATAAATATGAGCTGCAAAAACCTCTCTTATAGAGTTTCTATAAACATCATTGGAATTGCCATATTGGGCTTTATCCAATTGCCTTCACTAGAGCTCATCTCGAGTGCTAAGGCACAAACAACACAGTCCGGCAAGGTCAATAAAACACCTCAGATCAAGCAAAAAGCAGTCTTACGAGGCGGTAGCCAGATTGGTCTAAAAGCCTCTTCTGCAAATAAATATTCTAGTGGCATGAGCCTCAATCCCGAGCTATTCAAACGGAAAGATGAGAGTGAATTTTCTGGCGATACTAATGGCAACTTAGATTATCGAGTGCAGCGTGGTTGCATCCGTCGGAGCTTCAGAGAGGATAATTTACCGGCCAACATCGGGATTGATAACCGCCCATTTTCTGAATTTTTTAAAGCTCAAACTAAACGGTTCTTTGACAATATGAGGGGAGATTGCATTCCATATGCAGTCGCCCTAGGTAGTCGTAGTCGCTTTGATTCTCTAAGCATCATGAATGGCCCTATTCAGGATAGCAAAACAGAAATATGGACTTTCACCCCTTCAGCAGCTGGTGGCTTTTTAATTCAACAAGACTACTTAAAAGATGAAGCCAAGCGGTTTACCGAAGTGCAAATACCCTTACGAGATGTTTTATATGACCAACGCAAAGTCGGTGACAAGCTTCCGGTAGAGCTAGTCTGGGAATTAAATACCCTTATTAAACAAATTTACCCTGAAGATAATACCGCCCTTGAAAATACTAATAGCGTTGTACGCATCATTGTCGATTTTGGAGATAAGGAGC
>CAIMZP010000115.1 GCA_903846025.1 uncultured beta proteobacterium
CAATATCACAGCTCTACAGTCACTGGGTGCCGCTATTAGAGCATTTAGGTAAAAGATCAAACCAGTGTTTTGAGTTGATTGTGCCTGCAACTATTCCTGTATTCGAAAAACAGTTGCTCAATGGAAAAGCAGATTTTGCTTTTGTTAACCCATACCATGCGGTCATGGCATTTAAAGCCCATCAATATATCCCCTTGATTGCTGATGGAAAAAATAAATTAGATGGCTTAATTGTTGTGAGGGCGGATAGCAATATAAATAAATTGAAGGATTTAAATCATTCGAAAATAGCATTTCCCGCACCCAATGCCTTTGCTGCTTCCTTATTAATTAGGTCTTTCTTAATGCAAGAGGGCATTGTGTTTGAGCCAATATACGTTAAGTCACATAAAAATGCGTACTGGTCAGTCATGACTGGAGATGTTCCTGCAGGAGGCGGAGTCAACAACACCTTTTTTAGGGAGCCAGATAAGATAAAAAATCAGTTGAGAATTTTATATAAAACGCCCATGTTTATGCCTCATCCATTTATTGCTAATCCCCGAGTGCCACCCAATGTCCAACGCGCTGTTCAGGATGCATTTCTTTCAATGAAAAAGGATCCGGCTTTAGCGGAGTTATTGAATAATGTGCAAATTCCAGAGCCTATAGCAGTCGATTACCGTAAAGACTATATGCCGATTGATAGATTGAGATTAGAAAAATTTGCCGTTAGCAGTGAAAACCAGTAATCAGAATACTCAGCCACCTCCTTACCCCAAATTATTTATTTGGCTGGGCTTGTGCGTTCTTACATTGATCCTTGCCAGTAGTTTTTGGACTTCAATGAGCATTAATCAGGTTATTGAAAGTTCATTTAGGGAGTCTGGAGTAAATATTTCTGAGGGGCTGGCGAATGCCGTAGCAGAAAATCTGATTACCAAAGATTATGCTGCTCTTGAGGCTAACCTTAGTTATGCCCTATCTAATAACAATCTCCTATCTGCTGCAATAACAGATAAGAATGGAAATGCGATTATTAATTTGAAAAGGGCGGGGATTGGAATGCGGCCCAATCTAGACTTTAGCAGTAAGTTTACCGCCCTAGAGGGTATAGCAGTCAAGCCATTTAATGAGAGCGAGGTAATTGGTTTAGTTTCTTGGTACCCCATTATTCGAGGAATTCATATTGGATGGGTGAGGGTGGAAGCCTCCAAAATAGACTCACAGAAAATTTTAAGCACTTTATCATTGAATGCACTCCTTACGCTTTTCTTATCACTTGGTCTAATTGTTTTATTTAGCTTCTGGAAACTACGAAATTATTTTTCTGATGTTAGTAGATGGAATGAAAATATAATAGACACAAATAAAATCAAAGAGCGAGAAGTAATTCACTCCCATATCTTGATGATGGAAGCGCTTGGGCAAATGGTCGCCAAAAGGGATTCTGAAACTGGTGCGCATAACTACCGCGTGACCTATGTCGCCATTCGAATTGCCGAAGTGATGGGCTATGAAAAGGCTGCAATGCAATCTCTCATTGCGGGAAGCTTCTTACATGATATTGGCAAAGTTGCTATTCCAGATTCAATCTTGCTCAAACCAGGCGCATTATCAGATTCGGAGTGGGAAATCATGAAAACGCATGTTGCTCATGGCGAGCAAATGGTAATGCATATCGGATGGCTCTCTAAAGCCCATGAAATCGTTGCTAATCATCATGAAAAATGGGATGGAACTGGATATCCTAAGAGAGTTACCGGTTCCGATATTCCGATGTCTCCTAGGATATTTATGGTGGCCGATTCCTTTGATGCGCTTTGCTCTGAGAGGCCTTACAAAAAAGCCTTTGATTATGAAACATCAATGAACATAATTTATCAAGAAACCGAAACACATTTTGATCCTCAAGTCGTTCATATTTTTTCCTCGATCTCAAAAGAAATTTATGAAGATCTGGCTAGGTTAAGTCAAGCTGAAATAAAGGAATTGGTAGCTAGCAGAGTAGATTTATTTTTTTATAATGACTAAGGTGCTTTTTCACTATTTGAACTCTCGTTAGGATTAAGTTATCGCTATGACCTGCATCGATCTATATTAATGCAGCCGGTCTTTTCCCATCGTATACTCTAATTTAAGACTCTTAGCACGGAGTTTTTTTATATCTGAGGTGTTGTTGATGAAAAAGTTTGATATCGTTTCCATTTTCTTTGGTCTTATACTGACAGCGATTGCGGCGTATTTCATGTTGAGGTCTTCACCTAGCCAAAGTGCTCCTGCAACATCTATACCAACAGTGCAGATTGGTAATCTCCTCTGGGATCAAACGGAGATGACGATTGGTGACGTCAAAGGATTTGCTGCTACTGGATTTGTGAGTGTTGCAGAAAGCAAGGGCGGGGGCCTTTCTTATGAAGCGGGCTTTGTGCAAAAGAAAGGGTGGACCTGGAAAATGCCTTATGGCGTACCCGCTAATGATTCTGAACCCGCAGTACACCTCAATCAGAAAGAAGCAGAATCGATTTGTCGTTACCACGGAAAGCGTTTGCCTACGGATGCTGAATGGACTTCTGCTGCATTCTTAGAACAAAGGTCTACTCCACCTGGTGGGTTTGACAAAGGTCAACGTTATCCTTTTCCGGGAGGCAGCACTCCCCAAGCTTCTCATTGCTTAAGTGGCTGTGGTGATTACAAAGGGCTTGCGCCACCAGGCGCTCTCAATCGCGGAACTGGTCATGTACTGGCTGGCAGCACAAAGCCAGGTGTTAATGGAATGTATGACATGGGTGGGAATGTCTGGGAATGGACAGCTACCGAAAGAAACGGTGGTTATATTACTAGGGGCGCTTCCTGGTGGTACGGGCCTGAAAGGCAGCAAGAATCCGATCTGGAATCTAAACCAGGAGAGATTGCTGTGGTTTATATCGGATTTCGGTGCGTAACCGATGCCGTGAAATAATAGGGGATGACTAGTCCCGTAGTAGATTCTTCCGAGATCGAAGTTACCGCTGATTACCAGGCGGTAATTGATGCCATTGAGCGTTACGATCCCTATATCTTTGTGAGCGGTAAGGCTGGGACCGGCAAGACCACCCTCATTGGCTACTTGCGTGAGCATATCCCGGGTAACGTGGTCGTTGTGGCTCCAACGGGTGTAGCTGCATTGCAAGTCAAAGGGGTGACGATCCACTCTTTCTTTAGATTGCCACCGCGCTTGATCTTCCCCGAGGAAGATATCAAGCCTTTAAAAGATAAGCGCCTCTACAAAGATATTCGTTTGCTCATCATTGATGAGATCTCCATGGTTAGAGCAGATGTAGTCGATGCAATGGATTTGTTCTTGCGTGAGAATGGTCCGCAAAAAGGTAAACCCTTTGGCGGTATTCAGGTGATGTTTGTGGGTGACCTCTTTCAGTTGCCGCCAGTTGTATCCCGAGGGGATATGGAGGTATTAGCAGAGCGTGGGTATGAGGGGCCTTATTTCTTTTGCGCTATGGCGCTGCACCGCAAAGATGTCACGATGGTCGAGCTCTCCAAAATCTTCCGTCAAAAAGATGAGCACTTCGCCAGCCTGTTAAATCGTATTCGGATTAACCAAGATATTGATGAAGCGTTGGATACTTTAAATGCCCAATGTTATGAAACAAAAAAAGAAATCGATGAACAAACGATTACCTTAACCACTACCAATGCTAGGGCGGACCAGATCAATGGCGCCGGTCTACGCGCTTTAACGACCGATCCGAAAACTTACGCAGGTAAAACAACTGGTAAGTTCAATATCGACGAACGCAATTTGCCATCTTCTGCAAATCTCGTTTTAAAGGTGGGCGCCAAGGTCATGTTTACGGCAACGGATAGTGGCTTTCCGAAACGTTGGGTCAATGGCACGATCGGCGTGGTGCGTGAGTTGCTCGGCGATAAGGTGAAGGTGTTAGTCAAGAATCGACCTTACTCCAATACGGTTGAGGTAAC
>CAIMZP010000116.1 GCA_903846025.1 uncultured beta proteobacterium
AAACAGAGCTAAAGGAATACATCCACTACTACAACCATGATCGAATCAAACAAAAACTAAAGGGATTAAGCCCGGTAAATTACCGAACTCAATCCCTCGTGCTAACCTAGTTAAACTGTCCAACTTTTAGGGGTCAGTTCATTAATCTAAGGCGCTTTTTGGATGATGCATGCCACTAAGCCTGGGGCGGTTTTTCCTGCTATTTAATCCCGATTGCCACCAACGATGCCAAGTAATGCAAGGAGGTTAGTGAATACGTTATATACATCCAAGTAAATGGATAAAGTGGCCATGATGTAGTTGGTTTCACCGCCATTAATGACGCGTTGCACATCAACCAAGATAAAGGCTGAGAAGATAGCGATAGCCAAAACCATCACAGTTAGCATCAGAGCGGGCAACTGCATCCAGATGTTGGCGACAGAAGCCACAATCAGAAGCAAAACACCAACCATCAACCACTTACCCATGCCGGCAAAATCACTCTTGCTGACAGTCGCTATTGTTGCCATTACCGCAAAAATAGCTGCGGTACCACCAAAGGACAGCATGATCAGTGATGCACCATTGCTGTAGCTATTGAGGGTGTAGCCCACTAGACGGGACATTATGATTCCCATAAAGAAAGTGAAGCCGAGAAGCAAAAGTACGCCTATGCCACTATCCTTATTCTTTTCAATGGCCCAAAAGAAACCAAAAGCTACCGCCATAAATACAATAAAACCAATAAAAGGGCTGCCTGCGAAGAGGTTAAGACCCATAGCAACACCCAACCAAGCGCCAATGACAGTAGGGATCATGGAAAGTGCTAATAAAGCATAGGTATTGCGTAATACGCGGTTGCGTACCTCGATGGTGCTAATCGAGCCCGATTGCCCAAAGCCGTAAGAGTTGAGATCGCTCATAATGACTCCTTTTCAATGTTTAATACAAGAGCTCACAAAGAGCTGTTAACACTAAGTATAGACAAAATAGGTAAATTTCAAGTGCTCAGTTAAAAAGACTGAAACCTTTAGGGTTATGCCTTGTAAATTCAATAGCTTAGCCCTACTTCGCTTAGGGTAAATACGGTCAGGCAATGTATAATTCGGGGGTCGTTGATTGCATGGCGTGCCTTGGGAATTTAGGAAGATGCTTTTCTGGAGTCTCATCCTTGCCATTTCAACTCGTACTTTTGAAATTACTACTGGAGTTTTGCATGGCTATTGAACGCACCCTTTCTATTATTAAACCTGATGCTGTGGCGAAAAATGTTGTCGGCAAGATTTATGACCGCTTTGAATCCGCCGGTTTGAAAATTATTGCATCCAGAATGGCTCACCTTTCCCAGTTGGAAGCAGAGCAGTTTTATGCAGTGCATGCTGCCCGCCCTTTCTTCAAAGATTTAGTAAGCTTCATGATTTCTGGTCCTGTAATGATTCAAGTACTGCAAGGTGAAGGCGCTATCGCTAAGAACCGTGACTTGATGGGTGCTACTGATCCTAAGAAAGCGGATGCAGGCACGATTCGCGCTGACTTCGCTGATAGCATTGATGCCAATGCGGTTCATGGCTCAGATGCTCCTGAAACAGCTGCTGCGGAAGTTGCATTTTTCTTCCCTGGCATCAATGTTTACAGCCGTTAATTTTTTTAAACTATTTAAAACATAAGTAGGCGCATTGACCTCCCCGCGCGTAAATCTCTTAGATTTTGATGCCGACCAAATGGCGGCGTATGTCGCGGGGTTGAACGAAAAGCCTTTTAGGGCAAAGCAACTCTTGCAGTGGATCCACCAACGCGGTGTATCCAATATCAATGACATGAGTGATTTAGCAAAAAGTTTTCGCGCAATCTTGCTTGAAAAGGCGGAAGTTGTTTCTCTCCCTGTTATCAATGATCAATGCGCTAACGATGGCACTCGGAAATGGTTGCTAGATGTTGGAGCGGGCAATGCAGTGGAGGCGGTCTACATTCCCGAGGATGATCGCGGCACCTTATGTATTTCATCGCAAGCGGGTTGTGCTGTCAATTGCCGCTTTTGTTCCACTGGTCGCCAAGGTTTTTCACGCAATCTGACGGCTGGTGAAATTATCGGCCAATTGTGGTTTGCAGAACATTTATTACGTAATGACCCTCTTGCCGTCCGTCGAGTCGAACAATATCCAACGCCTGGCTGGGAACATACTGGTCGCGTGATTTCCAATGTGGTGTTAATGGGTATGGGTGAGCCCCTGCTCAATTACGATAATGTCGTCACTGCATTGCGTTTGATGCTTGATGATAGGGCGTATGGTTTATCACGTCGGCGCGTGACTGTTTCTACATCGGGCGTTGTGCCGATGATTGATCGTTTAGCGCAAGATTGCCCAGTGGCTCTAGCGGTTTCATTGCATGCGCCTAACGACGCATTGCGTGATCAGTTGGTGCCACTCAATCAAAAATACCCCCTAAAAGAACTGCTTGCTGCATGTGAACGGTATTTGCCATTTGCCCCAAGGGATTTTTTAACCTTTGAATACTGCATGCTTGATGGCGTTAATGATTCCGATGCACAGGCAAAAGAATTGATACGCTTACTCAATGGCATTAAATGCAAGGTGAATCTAATCCCGTTTAATCCCTTCCCTGATTCTGGGTTAAAGCGCTCACCCCCGCAACGTATTCAAGCCTTTGCTCATATTTTATTGAATGCGGGCATGGTAGCTACCGTACGAAAAACCCGTGGCGATGATATTGCTGCTGCCTGCGGTCAATTGGCTGGTGATGTCATTGATCGTACTCGGGTGCGTGAACGGGCTATGCACGACACTGAAATTATTCAGCCAGAAGCTCAGCCAGTTGAGTGGCTGAAGAAATTAGATTCCAATTTTGATGATTGAGTGCATATGAGCCATTCATCATCTAATTTATTAAAGCTACCGCTGGGTCCCGCACTTAAGCGTGCAACCCGCCAAGCGACTGTCGCTTGGAAAAGTAATGTGATTACTGTAGGTGGTGATGCCCCTGTTCGCATTCAATCGATGACCAATACCGATACCGCGGATGTTATGGCTACTGCGATTCAGGTGAAAGAATTGGCTCGCGCAGGTTCGGAGATGGTACGCATTACTGTCGATACTCCGGCCGCTGCCGCTGCAGTTCCTTACATCCGTGAGCAGTTGGATAGGATGGATATTTTGGTGCCGCTAATTGGCGATTTTCATTACAACGGCCACACCTTATTAAATGACTACCCAGAGTGCGCCCGCGCCTTATCTAAGTACCGCATTAATCCTGGTAACGTAGGGAAAGGCGCAAAACGCGATCCTCAATTTGCCCAGATGATTGATGCGGCTTGTAAGTATGACAAGCCCATTAGGATTGGTGTGAACTGGGGCAGTTTAGATCAAGATCTCTTAGCAAGCATCATGGATGGCAATGCTGCTTTAGCGATGCCAAAAACAGCGCAAGAAGTGATGATTGAAGCTTTAATTCAGTCGGCTCTGCAGTCAGCAGAAAAAGCAGTTGAATTTGGTATGAACCCCAATCAAATTATTCTATCTTGCAAAGTTAGCAAGGTGCAAGATTTAGTGGCCGTGTATCGAGATCTATCAGGTCGTTCTGACTATCCACTTCATTTAGGCTTAACAGAAGCGGGTATGGGTAGCAAGGGGATTGTCTCCTCAACTGCTGCAATGAGTATCTTGCTACAAGAGGGTATTGGAGACACTATTCGAGTATCCTTAACTCCTGATCCTGGCGCACCGCGTGAGAATGAGGTGATCGTAGCGCAAGAGATTTTGCAAACCATGGGCTTGCGCCATTTCACGCCAATGGTGATTGCTTGCCCTGGTTGCGGCAGAACGACGAGCACTACGTTTCAGGAGCTTGCCGCCAATATTCAGTCATACCTTCGTCAGCAAATGCCAATATGGAAGAAAACTCATCCTGGCGTGGAAAACATGAATGTCGCTGTGATGGGTTGTATTGTCAATGGTCCCGGCGAGAGTAAGCATGCCAATATTGGTATCTCGTTGCCCGGCACCGGCGAGACTCCTGCGGCACCAGTCTTTGTTGATGGCATTAAAGTCAAGACATTACGCGGCGAAAAGATTGCCGAAGATTTTCAGGTGATTGTTGATGATTACGTTAATCAGAATTACGCACCAAAAGCCTAATAAAAATACATAAAAAAATGACGGACAAAAACACTGAAGCAAAAGCTGATCAAAAAGTACCGGCGCTAAAAGTTCTGAAGATTAATGGCGTACGTGGTATGAATGATCTTTTACCTGCAGATGCTAGGCAATGGGCTCATCTTGAGCATGTCCTGCGTGATCTGACTCGCGCTTATGGCTATGAGTTTTTAAGAACACCAATTGTCGAAGCTACGGCGGTATTTCAGCGGGGTATTGGTGAGGTAACTGATATCGTTGAAAAAGAAATGTATTCCTTTGAGGACCGCTTAAATGGTGAGCAACTTACTTTGCGGCCTGAGGGCACGGCTGCTTTGGTGCGATCTGTTATAGAAAATAATTTATTGTACGAAGGGCCAAAGCGCCTTTGGTATACCGGCCCCATGTTCCGGCATGAGCGCCCACAACGTGGTCGCTATCGTCAGTTCCATCAGTTTGGAGTTGAGGCTTTAGGTTTTGCTGGACCCGATATTGATGCTGAAATCATCTTGATGGGTCAGCGTCTTTGGGATGAGTTAGGACTCATAGGCGTACGTTTGGAAATTAATTCTCTGGGCCAGGCAAATGAACGTGCACTGCATCGTACTGCTTTGGTTGCCTATTTCGAGCAGAATGCAGCTAACCTAGACGAGGATTCACAGCGCCGTTTGCTCAGTAATCCATTGCGAATTTTGGATTCTAAAAATCCAGTAATGCAAGATTTAATTGAGGCAGCGCCAAAATTATTGGATTTTTTGGGTGACCAGTCACTCAAACACTTTGAGGCAGTACAGGCCTTGCTGAAAGCC